>CAVKVO010000135.1:0-7142 GCA_963659575.1 Prevotella sp. CAG:1031 | reverse complement strand
AGAATTTGGGTCAAATCCTATGCATATTTGACCCAAATCCTATGCATATTTTTCGACCGTTGCAACATATTGTTTCTCAATGGGTTACAAAGGTGACTTTCGGAAGAATCTTTACAGATGCTATTTTGAATAAAACGGACAAAGTTTGAGTGAAGAACGAAGAGGGAAGAGTGAAGAATCGCTTTGCTCACTACAGCCTTCACTTAAAAGGAATGAAGGCACAAATGAAGACCGTTCCTATACATTATTATATATAGGCAATACTCAATACAGGGTGCGGCGTCAATACTTCCTGAAATACAGGCGTAGAGTAGGGGCTTCGAGTATCATGTTGTCACTGTTCAGAACCTTTACGGCGAAGTGTTCATCCAGTTTGTTTATGCCAAGCGGCGCAAGCTTGGCCACGTCAGTCACTTTTACATCTGACAGTTCGCGGTCGTTTATGTAGGGATCGGACAGAAAAAGGGAGTCTCCGGTGTGGTTGAACCGCAGAATTATCCGTTCGTCACGGTTTCTCGCCTCAAGAAGTCTTACCTGTACAGCCCAGAAAACATGACTGCTGCGCATGTCTACCGACTTGCCGTTGTCGAGAGAGTCGAGCGAATACAGTTGCCACATACCGTCGAGCTTGCCGTTATTGGATGTTTCCAAAGTGCATGAGCCGAGCATCGCTGCCAGTGCTATGGCGTAAAAAAGTCTTTTCATTTGTTTTTCCCTTTCAGATTGAGCAGTCCCTGTTTGGCTATGGTTATCTGAAGACCGTAGTTGTTGCCGTGGATGGTTCCAAGGTCAATGCCGTAGGCAGCCTTTATGCTCCAGCCTTTAGCCTTGGAATCATTGGGAAATGCATATACGGCTTCCGCCATCAGGTTCAGACTTTGCTTCGGGTCTTCGTATGGTTCGATGTAAGTGCCGAACCCCTTTTGCCAACTGGCCAGAAAACGATAGTTGAGTTGCTCTGTTGGGTTGCCGCTTACGCCGAGATGGAAAGCGTAGAAGCGGTTGTTCTCAACACGGATGGTGCCGTCGTTGTTGTAGAGAGGCGACAAGTAGAGCGGATTGCCCATCACCTGGCCCCAGTGTTGCCATCCGGTAAAAATGCTGTGGTTGTAGTAGTCGTCCATACCGCCGATATGGTCGGAGATATGCTGTGTGTGGTCATGATAGATTGGACCACTTTGGTATTTCGTGTAGATATATTCGAACACGATGTCGTTGATAGCCTTGCTGTTTTTCAGCTTCAGTTCAGCTCCAAGCATCATGTCCTTGAGGTCGTACAGCAAGAATCTGCTTTTCTTCTTCTCGTTCCATTCCTCCCCATGGCCGTAGCCGTCGTAGTCAAGAAGGAACATTGCGGAGTGGTCCTCGAAGAAATGGTCGCCGTAGAGACCGAGATACCAAGAGTCATAGTCGAAGTTGAGACGGAAAACCCAGCTGCCGAGTTGGTTGCCGGCAACGTTTTGATATTGGCTTTCCGTGGCATCCGAACCGCCAGGGCAGAACGCTTCCCAGAACGCCTTTAGGCCACTGCCGTTGTCAACCACGTTTTGCGCTCCTCCCTCGACGGCGGTCACGTTGTATGATTTACCTCCAAACTGGCAACCCATTTCCAATCCGAGTTCAAGAGACACGGGGTGATATTGTCCTCCCTTACCTATTCTTATATAGCCGGCCTTGCTGTGATAGAGTGCGTCCTTGGTGTATTTGTTGACTCCGCTGGTGAAGTCCGTCTGCCAGTTGTCGTCGGTGGTCTTGCCAAAGGCTATATGACCCTTCAGTCCGAGCCAACCTTTGGTGAACGGAATGTCCCAATAGTCGGGTAGGGCGATGCGCACCTGAGGCACCGGACGTGCGTTTATGCCTAACGTCTGCGATCCACTGCTCAGTTCACTGTTCTTCAGTTCCATGCCATACTGCTTGCTGCCGATGGTCAGTGTACCGTTTAGCCACCGTCCTTCGGCGTACAATTGTTGCACGATGAACTTGCTTGTGTATCCAGAGGCCACCGCGACATCCACGCCATAGCCGAAATCCAACTTTTTGACGTTCTTATCGGCGGTCATGGGGTGCGACACAGAAGCTCTGATGTAGCCGTTTCGGGTGTTGAGCGAACTCAGTCCGTATTTGTTGGCATTGAGCCACAGAGGAGTGTGGTCGCCTATTGAGCCGGAACCCTGCGCCGAAACCTCATAAAGGAGCGTTCCTGCGGGCATTCCGTCGTCATAGTCGTCCGTCTGTGCGGATATTTTGAGAGTTGCTAACGCTGCGAATATGGCTATCGTCAGTTGTCTTTTTCTCATGATATTATGTCACAGTGTCTTTTGAGTAGATCTTCTGTTCCGCCCTAAAGGCAACATAAGGAGTCACTTCAAGTGCGTCCTTAATAAACTTTATGCAAAGATAATGCATTGTTTCCTTTGTCACAAGTAATACGGATGAAAAAGAAAGGCGGCGCCAACCGTCTGGTTGACACCGCCAAGGGGTATGTACTCTAAATAATGCTTTCTCTTTAACAGTTGCATTTTTATGCTTTCAACTACTGTTTGTTCTGTGTTCGTGTTTCCTTACCTTCTGACCTGTTGCAGCCGTATTGCTGCATACAGGGGTCTACTTCCATCCTCTACAATCTTTTTACCTGTCGCTTTCGCATGTCATCCTCAATCTTTTTACTTCCTTACCGCTGGCTCCTATTGTGTTTTACCTATCGAGTTTCTCGCCATTTGCGGTCTTTCTGTTGTCGCGACATCTTAACTACTGACTGTCAACTGTCTTGTTATCCTTCTCTTTCTACCTTAATACCTGTCGTCTTTTTACCTTATTACCTATTGTATATCTGTCTTTTTACCTATTGTTTCTTGACTAATCGCCTATCTCAGGTTGTAGGACTTTCGTCCTCCTTTGTCGCTTTTGACAGTGCAAATATACAACCACCTGTTTGTTGCGCAATGCCTTTGCTGCCGTTTTTTACGCTTTTGTGACCCGTTTTTGACCTAAATCAATAATTGTGGGCGCACACAGCGTGCACAAAAGCCCGTTTTACTGCATTTCCTGCTGCTGTTTAAGCACTCGCTCAACCATGTTTGTCAACTCCACAAACTGCTGTATGGACAGCTGTTCCGGGCGTTTTGTCATGAAGTCGTGGGCAAGAAACTCCTCGTCGGCGGTGCTCATGTTGAGCATTTGTCGCAGACTGACGCGCAGCATCTTGCGCCTTTGGTTGAACACCGTCTTCACAGTGCGCTTGAAAAGTTCCTCGTTGCAACCCAAAGAGGTCACGTTGTTGCGTGTCATGCGTATCACCGCACTCTTCACTTTTGGCGGCGGATTGAACACATTCTCGTCAACCGTGAACAGATACTCCACGTCATACCACGCCTGAATCAATACACTGAGTATGCCGTAAGCCTTGTTGCCCGGTGCCGAAGCCATCCTCAGAGCCACCTCACGCTGTATCATGCCCGTGCAACAAGGTATCAGTTCCTTGTTGTCGAGCATCTTGAAGAATATTTGCGAAGATATATCGTAGGGATAGTTGCCGGTGAGAACAAACTGCTGACCGCCGAACACCTTTGACAAATCCATTTGCAGGAAGTCTTCACCTATTATATTGTTGTCAAGTCGAGGATACTTTTCGTGCAGATAGGCCACCGACTCTGTGTCAATTTCCACTACCTTCATCTCGCGCGGTTTCTCCATGAGATATTGTGTGAGCACTCCCATGCCGGGACCCACTTCGAGCACTGGCAAATCGGGCATACTGTCCACCGTGTCGGCAATTCTCTTGGCTATGTTAAGGTCGGTCAGGAAGTGCTGGCCGAGGTTTTTCTTTGGTCTAACTTGTTTCATGTGGTTGCAAAGTTAGCAATAAACCTTAACAAACCGATGTCCATGGCTCTTTTTTGCTTGCCGTAGCGATATGAGAAAGGCAATTATGCCAAGCGAAACGGGCGGCAATGCGCATGGTTGTTTACCGTTTGCGCACTGTCGCCCGTAGGCTTTTTATCCTGAAAAACTATGGCTATACCTTAAAATTCACACCTTATTATATATAGGGTACAGTCGTTGTGCTGACCTTTGGGGTTGTTGCACGCTTGAACTACCTATATTTGAAATGGAAAAGAGTCTTGTTTGTCCTTAGAGAGGATACTCATCGAAAGCGTAGAGCACCGTTGACAGGTAGCGTTCGCCAGTGTCTGGGAGCAGTGCAACCACACGCTTGCCCTTGTTCTCCGGACGCTTTGCCACTTCGGTAGCGGCGTAAACGGCGGCTCCGGCAGATATTCCGACGAGCAAACCCTCGGTCTTTGCGAGTTGGCGACTGGCCAGTATGGCATCGTCGTTCTCCACGTCAAACACCTCGTCCACCACGTTTGCATCATAAATCTTAGGCACAAAGCCAGCTCCGATGCCCTGTATCTTGTGAGGACCGCTCTGTCCGCCGTTGAGCACAGGCGATGATGCCGGTTCCACAGCTATCACCTTCACGTCGGGGTTAAACTCTTTCAGTCTCTTGCCGATACCGCTTACGGTACCGCCAGTGCCAACTCCGGCCACGAATATGTCCACCTTGCCCTCGGTCTGTTCCCACAGTTCCTTGCCAGTGGTGTCATAGTGAGCCTTGGGGTTGGCTGCATTCTCAAACTGTTGCAGTATCACCGAACCGGGAATGGACGCTTTCAGACTCTCAGCCTCGCGTATAGCACCCGGCATACCGTCCTTACCACTGGTCAGACGCACCTCAGCACCGTAGGCTTTCACGAGGTTGCGACGCTCCACGCTCATCGTTTCCGGCATGGTCAGTATCAGTTTGTAGCCCTTCACCGCAGCCACAAGAGCCAGACCCACGCCAGTGTTGCCGCTTGTAGGTTCTATTATGGTGGCTCCGGGGGTGAGTATGCCCTTCTTTTCGGCATCCTCTATCATGGCCAAAGCCACGCGGTCTTTCACACTTCCACCCGGATTGAAAAACTCAACCTTTGCTATAATGGGTGTCTCCACCTCCTTCAGTTTCGAGAAACGTCCGAGTTCGAGCAACGGAGTGTTGCCCACAAGGTCTGTAAGTTGCTTGGCTATCTTCGTCATGTGTATAGTTCTTTTGTGTTGGATTGTGTGTGTATGTGGGGCGAAAACCATCTTTCCGCCCCACAAACAGTTGTCTTTATGCCTTGTCAAGAGCCTGAGCCAAGTCGTCGATGATGTCGTCGATGTGCTCTGTACCGATGCTCAGACGTATTGTTGACGGATAGATGTGCTGGTCTTCCAGTTCCTGCGGAGTCATCTGTGAGTGGGTTGTTGTGGCAGGATGTATCACCAGACTCTTCACGTCGGCCACGTTAGCCAGCAGAGAGAATATCTCCAGGTTGTCAATGAATGTCCATGCTTCCTTCTCGCCGCCCTTTATCTCAAAGGTGAAGATGCTACCGCCACCGTTGGGGAACAGTTTTGTGTACAGCTCGTGGTCGGGATGGTCGGGCAGAGACGGATGGTTCACCTTGGCCACCTTCGGGTGCTTCGACAGGAATTCTACCACCTTGGCAGTGTTGTAAGCGTGACGCTCTACGCGCAAGCTGAGTGTTTCCAGTCCCTGAAGCAGTATCCAAGCGTTGAAAGGAGAAATGGTAGCTCCGGTGTCGCGCAGGATGACGGCACGAATACGTGTTACGAAAGCTGCCGCTCCGGCCACGTCGGCAAACACCGCACCGTGATAACTTGGGTCTGGTTTGGCCAGTGTGGGATACTTGTCGGCATTCTTCTTCCAGTCAAACTTGCCTGCGTCAACGATTACACCGCCGAGCGAACTTCCGTGACCGCCGATGAACTTGGTTGCAGAGTGTACCACCACGTCGGCACCGTGCTCGATGGGACGGAACAGGAACGGAGTTCCGAATGTGTTGTCAACGATTACTATTGTGTTGTGCTTGTGTGCAATCTCGCTGATGCGGTCGATGTCGGTCACGCTTGCGTTAGGATTACCGAATGTCTCCACAATCACAGCCTTTGTGTTGGGACGGAAAGCTTTTTCCACAGCGTCGAAGTCGGCAGGGTTCACAATCGTTGTCTCAACGCCCTGTGTTGACAGAGTGTGCTCCAGCAGGTTGAACGTACCACCGTACAGGTTGTCGGCTGCGATGATATGGTCGCCATTCTGGGCCACGTTCTGCAGAGCGTAGGTGATAGCTGCTGCACCTGAAGCCACTGCCAGACCAGCCACACCACCTTCGAGGGCTGCCACACGGTCTTCAAACACACCCTGTGTGGAGTTGGTCAGTCGTCCGTAGATGTTTCCTGCGTCGCGCAGACCGAAGCGGTCGGCTGCATGCTGAGAGTTGCGGAACACATACGATGTGGTTTGATATATTGGTACGGCACGGCTGTCGGTTGTCGGGTCTGCCTGTTCTTGTCCTACGTGGAGCTGAAGTGTCTCAAAGTGAAGTTTCTTGTTGCTCATCTTTTTGTCCTTTCTTCTATTTTACGTTATTGTTTCAATTATTGTTTCTAAATGTTGTTCCATCCGTGTGTTGGATGTTGACGATGCAAAGGTACGGCGGTTTTGCGCCTTACACAATCGCACGATAGTGGCATTCTCACTACCACACTTGTGGTATTTTGCCGATTTTGGTGCGAAAACGGCACTTTTTGCACCCAAAACCTTTACTTTTTGCGCACAGAAACGTAAATTTGCGGTTGCAGATGTTGGTATAAAGTAACAAAGGAATAAACCTGAAACAATGGACAAAGACATAAGAGAAGGCATGAAGCTGGGGCGCACACGCGAGGGAACCGTGTTTGAAGTGGTGGCCGCCGTGCTTATTATAATAATGTGGGCGATGTCGCTGTGGCTCATCGAGCGGTACGGTGCCGACGTCATGGAGCAGGTGGTCAACGGATTGATAGCCACCATAGCGGCACCCATTGTACTTTTTGCGGCCTATCGCCCTGCCCACATCAACGTTCCGGCGGTGATGACCAATGTCGTTCAGGTGCGCCTTGCCGTGCGTCTTGTGCGCATAGTGGCATTGGAGGTGATAGCTATGGTCATGTCCATGAACATTGCCATGGCGTTTGACCCCAGCGGACAAGCACTCATTCTGTGCATCATGGCCGCCTGCGCCGTGATGATGGTCACACTGATATATGGTGTG
>CAVKVO010000134.1:0-7163 GCA_963659575.1 Prevotella sp. CAG:1031 | reverse complement strand
ATGCGCTCATAAGCTCTCGTTACTTCTACGATTTAGCGACTACAAATATACGCAATTTTACAAGAACCGCCAAGTTTGTCGTCTGACAATGGAATATCGAGCGTACTTAGAGGCGCAGCCTCGTTTTATTTGTTTTAGACGTTTTATTAAAAAGAGCTTGTCATAAAGTTGTCTCTTGTTGTCTCTATTGTCGTCGATAATTGGTCTTTAGAGTCAAGGGCGCAGCGAGGACGCGGCGCCTACTACTGGCTTCCGTCTGCACTAGTGGTTGACGCTAACTATACTAAGCTTGCTTTGTGCGTCGTATGGCCACTGCGCAGCGGTTTTTAGCCGAAGGCGTGGTTTATCGCCCTGTGGTGGACAAGTGCCGGAACGGCACTGATGGTGTTTGTCTGCACAGTGCGTCGTAAGCGCGCTTACGTAAGCACTGAACAGACAAACGCCATCAAAACTCGAAGAGTTTGTCCACCACAGGGTGTTTTTACGGTTTTTGTTTTGTATATTCCCGATGGATAAACTAAATCCGATTGTTTGTGGAAAAGATACGCGAAAGCCTCGCCACAAATGCGGGTTACGGGTGGATTGGGAAAACAGAGAGACCCGTAAAACGCCATCGGCGAGGCTTTCAAAAATATGGTTTTGTGTCCGGGAAATAACCGGACGGAACGATCGTTATGCGTTCAGAAGTTTGCCATCAAGCAAGTAAGCATTCACTATTAAGCAACTAAACTCTTGCTATCAAGCCTTCAAACTCTTGGTATTACGCGTTCAAATACTTGTCAACTGCGGCTGCGGCATCACGTCCGCTTGCCATTGCGCGCACCACGAGCGATGCTCCGCTGGCGGCATCTCCTGCCAAGAACACGTTGTCGGCGAACTTCGGGTGCTCCGGTTTGAGGAATCCCATGGCCAGAAGCACTATCTCGGCCTTGATAATCTCGGGCTTGCCCACCGGTTCCATCAGCGGACGACCTCCTTCGGGGTTGGGCTTCCAAGTGATTTCCTGCACCTTTACGCCAGTGAGCTTGCCGTCCTTGCCGAGGAACTCCAGTGAATTGATGTTCCAACGACGTGTGCAGCCTTCCTCATGGCTCGATGTGGTTTTAAGCACGCGGGGATATCCCGGCCACGGATTGTTGGGATCGCACGGACCAACGGGCGGTTTGGGCATGATTTCTATCTGGGTAACGCTCTTGCAACCCTGACGATGGGCAGTACCGATACAGTCGCTACCGGTGTCACCGCCACCAATCACGAGCACGTCCTTACCCTTGGCGTTGACCAACTCGTCCTTGGAGAACTCCATTCCTGCCAGCACGCGGTTCTGCTGCGCAAGCATTTCGAGAGCGAAATAAACACCCTTCAGTTCACGTCCGGGTATCTTCAGATCGCGAGCCGTGGGAGTTCCCGTAGCTATCACATAGGCATCGAAGCCTTCGGGCAGCTTTTCGGGATTGATGTCCTCGCCATACTTGAACACGATGCCCTCAGCTTCGAGCACACCGATGCGGCGGTCGATGAGAGCCTTGTTCAGTTTGAAGTTAGGTATGCCGTAGCGCAGCAATCCTCCTGCGCTCTCATTCTTCTCAAACACGGTCACTGAGTAGCCCTTGAGGTTGAGTCGGTTGGCGGCAACAAGTCCTGCAGGACCCGCACCGATGACAGCTACACTCTTGCCGTTGCGCTCCGGGTGCTCCGTGCGCACATAGTTTTCCTGGAAAGCCATCTCCGTAATGGCAGCCTCATCCTCCCTGTTGGTGGTAGGCTCGTGCTCTATGAGGTTGAGCACGCAGGCTTTCTCGCACAGAGCCGGGCAGATGCGTCCGGTGAACTCGGGAAAGTCGTTGGTGGAGTTGAGCAAACGGTAGGCCAGTTCGTAGTCGCCCTTGTACAGAGCGTCGTTCCACTCTGGCGGCTTGTTGCCCAACGGACACGCCCAGTGGCAGAACGGCACGCCGCAATCCATGCAACGGCTGGCCTGTGTGCGGCGATCATTACTGTTAAGTGTCTGCTCAACCTCTCCGAAATCGTGGATTCGGTCGTGCAGAGGCCTGTATCCCGCCTCCTGGCGGTGTACTGTTAAAAACGCTTTTGGATTTCCCATTGTCTTTATTTTGTTATGATGGAGAGCGAAAGCCTTTTCGCGATTGGCGCAAACCTGTGCCGTGAGCACTGGCGTCGTTGTGCCTCTCCCCTATTATGGGGCTTCACGGAAGCCTTACGCTCCCCTCTCTCTGTTCTTAACTACATTAATAATCACGCTGCATGTCGGCAATCTTCTGCTGCAACTTGCGCACCTGTTCCTCCTGGAGCACTCGCTTGTACTCGATAGGCACCACCTGTATGAAGTCTTCCACATACCGGTTCCAGTCGTCAAGCATGGTGCGGGCGAGCTTAGAGCCCGTGTACAGATAGTGCTGGCGTATCAGTTCGTGCAGCTCCTTGCGGTAGTTGCTGTCCTCAACGAGGTTGATTTCCACCATATCCATGTTGCAGAAGTAGTCGAAGTTGTGGTTCTTGTCCCACACATAGGCCACACCACCGCTCATACCTGCGGCGAAGTTGCGTCCTGTTTCACCCAACACTACCACACGACCGCCAGTCATGTACTCGCAGCAGTGGTCGCCGGCTCCCTCAAGCACCGCAATGGCACCCGAGTTGCGCACTCCGAAGCGTTCACCTACCTTACCGTTGATGTACAGCTCACCGCTTGTGGCACCGTACAGACCGGTGTTACCGGCGATGATGTTGTCTTCAGCCGCGAAATTGCTGCGTGTAGGAGGCAGGATGGCTATGCGGCCACCGCTAAGTCCCTTACCGAAGTAGTCGTTGGTTTCGCCTTCGAGCTTGAAGTTGACGCCCTTCACGAGGAAAGCACCGAAGCTCTGACCGGCAGAACCCTTGAACTTGATATTTACCGTTGAGTCGGGCAGTCCGGCCTCACCGTATTTGTCGGCTATCAAACCGCTAAGCATGGTGCCGACGGCACGGTCGGTGTTCTTTATAGCGTAGTCGAGGTTCACCTCTTCCTGATTCTCTATCGCCTTCTGCGAAGCACGTATTATCTGCTGGTCGAGCACCTCGTCGAGTTCGTGCTTCTGACTTGTGGTATGATACAGAGTGCAGTGACCAGTCTCCTTGTGGAGCAGACGGCGGAAGTCGAGTGACGATGTCTTGGAATCGCTGCTCTTTCTCGGAACGATAAGCTCCGTGTGACCAACGATGTCGTTGAGCTTGGTGAAGCCCATGTCGGCGAGATATTCGCGCACCTCCTGAGCCAGGAAGGTGAAGAAGTTTACGAGATATTCGTAGCGACCGATGAAGTGCTTGCGCAGTTCAGGGTTCTGTGTTGCCACACCCATCGGGCACGTGTTGAGGTTACACTTGCGCATCATCACGCATCCCAGCACAATCAGAGCCGATGTACCGAAACCGAACTCCTCGGCTCCGAGCATGGCCATCATTATGATGTCGCGTCCGGTCTTGAGCTGTCCGTCCACCTGGAGGCGCACCTGACCGCGCAGACCGTTCTTCATAAGTGTCTGCTGTGTCTCGCTGATACCGATTTCGGGCGAGATACCGGCAAAGCGCATACTTGATGCGGGACTTGCACCGGTTCCTCCTTCGGCTCCGGAAACCACAATCAGGTCGGCCTTGGCCTTTGCCACACCGGCAGCGATGGTTCCCACACCGCTCTCAGCCACGAGTTTCACACTAACAGCGGCCTTCGGGTTGATGTTCTTCAGGTCGAAGATGAGCTGTGCAAGGTCTTCTATAGAATAGATGTCGTGGTGTGGCGGAGGCGAAATGAGCGAGATGCCAGGTATGGAGTGACGTGTCTTGGCAATAATCTCGTTCACCTTGAAGCCCGGAAGCTGTCCTCCCTCACCGGGTTTAGCACCCTGAGCCACCTTGATCTGTATTTCCTCTGCGTTAACCAAGTATTCTGCCGTTACACCGAAACGTCCCGATGCAATCTGCTTGGTCTTTGAGGAGAGCGAAATGCCGTCCACTGTGGAGTGGAAGCGTGCGTTGTCCTCACCTCCCTCACCGGTGTTGCTTCGTCCGCCCAGCTTGTTCATGGCCAGAGCGATGGCCTCGTGAGCCTCCTTAGACAGTGCTCCGAAACTCATTGCACCCACAACGAAGTGCTTAACGATTTCCTCTACCGGTTCAACCTTATCTATTGAGATAGGATTGCGCTTGTAGTCGAAGAAGTCACGGATGAAGATAGGACTCTCCTTCTCGTTGACAGTCTTGGTGTATTCCTTGAACTTGGCGTAGTTGTTCGTACGTGTGGCCAACTGAAGTGTGGCGATGGTTTCGGGGTTCCATGCGTGTTTGATACCGTCCTTGCGGTAGTGGAACTGTCCGAGGTTGGGCAGGAAGTCTGTCTGTGTCTTCTTAGAGAACGCTTCGTCGTGCAGACGTATGGCGTCGCGAGCTATTGTCTCCAGACCGATACCGCCTATGGTTGACACCTCGGTGCCGAAGTAGCTGCGGAGCAGGCTTTCCGACAAACCGATGCTCTCGAATATCTTCGCGCCACGGTAAGAACGTATGGTGGAGATACCCATCTTGGCCATAATCTTGAACAGTCCCTTCTTCACGGCCTTGATATAGTTCTTCTCAGCCGTAGCGTAGTTCTCCTGAATCTTGTGCTTCTTCACAAGGTCGTCCAAGATTGCGAAGGTCATGTAGGGGCACAGAGCCGACGCACCATAGCCCAAGAGTAGTGCGGCGTGCATGGTCTCGCGGATTTCACCGCTCTCCACGATAAGTGCGGTCTGCACACGCTTGCCCACTGAGATGAGGTAGTGGTGAACGGCACTCACTGCGAGCAGTGAAGGTATGGCGGCATGGGTCTCGTCAACGGCCCGGTCGCTAAGTATGATGTAGTTGTATCCGTCGTCAACGCTGCGCTCTGCCTGCTTGCACAGTTCGTCCAGAGCTTCGTGCAGGCCCTCTTCACCCTTGGCGCACTCAAACAGCATGGGCAACTTGACGGTGTTGAATCCCTTGTAGCGGATGTTGCAGAGGATGTCCAACTGGGTGTTGTTCAGAATCGGGTGCGGCAGACGCACCATCTTGCAGTTGGTCTCGTCGGGACTAAGTATGCCCGAACCCACACGGCCGATGTATTCTGTCAAAGACATCACAAGCTCTTCGCGTATGGAGTCGATGGCAGGGTTGGTCACCTGGGCAAACTGCTGACGGAAGTAGTTGAAGAATATCTGGGGTCTGTCGCTAAGCACTGCCAGAGGCGTGTCGTTACCCATTGCGGCTGTAGGCTCCTGACCGTTGACAGACATCGGCACGATTGTTCCGTCAACATCCTCCTCGCCGTAGCCGAACATGATTTCGTGGCGCACAAGGTCGGGCACACTGTTGTCCACCTTGCGTCCGCTCTTGAGTTTTTCGAGCTGTATACGGTTGGTAGAAAGCCACTGACGGTAGGGATGTGCGGCAGCCAACTTGGCCTTTATCTCGCCGTCGTAGTATATCTTTCCTTCCTGGGTGTCGATCAGAAGTATCTTTCCGGGCTGGAGGCGTCCCTTCTCTGCTATCTCTGTGGGGTCGAAGTCCATCACACCAACCTCGCTGGCCACAACCATCATGTCGTTCTTGGTGATGGTATATCGTGCGGGACGCAGTCCGTTACGGTCGAGCATACCGCCGGCGAAACGACCGTCGCTGAAGAGCAGTGCTGCCGGGCCGTCCCACGGCTCCATGAGGATTGAGTGATATTCGTAGAATGCCTTGAGGTCTTCCGAAATGGGGTTCTTGTCGTTGAAGCTCTCGGGCACCATGATCGACATGGCGTGAGGCAGCGACAAACCGCTCATCACGAAGAACTCGAACACGTTGTCCAAGCTGGCTGAGTCGCTCATGCCGGGCTGCACGATAGGCGAAATCTGACGGATGTCGCCCAGAGCCTGCGAGTTGAGCACACTCTCACGTGCCTGCATCCAACCGCGGTTGCCCCTGATGGTGTTGATTTCACCGTTGTGGCACAGCAAACGGAACGGCTGTGCAAGGCTCCATGTGGGGAAGGTATTGGTGGAGAAACGGGAGTGAACCAGGGCCAAACCGCTCGTGAAGTAGCTGTTGGTCAGGTCGGGGAAATACTGGCGGAGCTGAAGGCTCGACAGCATACCTTTATATATAATGTTCTTGCTCGACAGAGAGCAGATGTAGAAGTCCTTGTCGGTGATGCGCTTCTCAATGCGCTTGCGTATGATATACAGAGTGCGCTCGAAGATTGGCACCTTGTCGTCGGTCACGCCTGTAACGAACACCTGCTTGATGGTAGGCTCTGTCTCCAAAGCGGCCACACCAAGGCAGTCCGGATTTGTCGGCACGTTGCGCAGGTGCATGAGCGAGAGTCCCTCGCGCTCAATCTCCTCTATCATCACCGACAGAATCTCACCTTGTTTCTTCTCGTCCTTGGGCAGGAATACGAGTCCCGTACCGTACTTTCCCTTTTCCGGAACGGGTATTCCCTGCAGCAGGATGAACTCGTGCGGTATCTGAAGCAATATTCCGGCACCGTCACCAGTCTTGTTGTCGGCGCCTTCGGCACCACGGTGGCGCATGTTTTCAAGCACTTTCAGTGCATTATCCACCAACTCGTGGCTCTTATTGCCATGGATATTCACAACCATACCCACTCCGCACGCATCGTGTTCGTAGGCTGCGTCATATAATCCCTTGTTCATTTTTAGTTGCATTAAGTTTGTTTAAATTCCCAATCACTTACATTTTGGCTGCAAAAGTACCTATTTTTCTTGCAAACTGTTGCTTTTTAAAGAACTTAATGCACCGTTTCGATATTAAAGTTTCAATGTTTAATAAAACAAGGGTGTATTATTTACACTTTGAAAGCAAAACAACTCAAAATACTTACAATACGGTATTGTAGTAATAAAAGTACACTTCCATCCCATTTGAACGGGTATTAAGAGCGGATTTACGCCCGGAAAAAGCGCAAGAGCACCTCGCTTTGCCATTGGCTAAAAAGACTGCCTATAGGAGGCGAAGCGTCCTCGCTTTGCCCTTGGCTAAAAAGACTGCCTATAGGAGGTGAAGCGTCCTCGCTTTGCCCTTCGCTAAAAAGACTGCCTATAGGAGGCGAAGCGTCCTCGCTTTGCCCTTGGCTAAAA
>CAVKVO010000133.1:3043-7225 GCA_963659575.1 Prevotella sp. CAG:1031 | reverse complement strand
AACATTCTTCATGATGGCGTTGCTGTGGCTGTGCATGTCAAAGAAGACGGTGCTAACGAGCGGGAATTGGCAAACGCAGGAATAGACGTGATGTGCAGCAAGGAACAGACTCTACAATGCGCCATTATAGACAAGTCTATTGTCTGGTATGGCAACATAAACTTCTTCGGCTATAACGCAGAAACAAGCAATGTTATGCGAATCGTTGACCACAAAATCGCCAACGAGATGATAGGAATCCTATATTCGGACGTGGAAAGAACATAAACAGGGGATAGATGCGTTACTGCCAGCAAAAGTTTTGCTCTTTCGCAGGGCGCAAGGGTTGCTAAATGGTTCCTTGGGAATAGTTACTCTGCATCCACTATCAGTTAAAAAATCTAATACTTCTTTGCTGTGTTTCCTTTTTTCTTTAACTTTGGCATTTGGTAAACCAAGCAAACGAAAACTTTGAAACGATATATATTCATAGCCTTACTGACGCTGTCGCCCCTGTTCATGCTGGCGCAAAAGATTACGCTCGGCACGTGTACCACACGCGACGGTGGCGAATATAAGGGCGAAATGGCGGGCGGAAAGCCCAACGGAAAGGGGAAAACGACATTCAAAAACGGCGACTGGTATGAGGGAAACTACCAGAAAGGCAAGCGCCAGGGCTACGGCGTGTACACCTTTTCCGACGGTGAGAAATATGAAGGCCAGTGGTTTCAGGACCAGCAGCACGGCAAGGGCACATTCTACTTCAAAAACAACAACCGCTATGACGGTCTGTGGTTTCGCGACTATCAGCAGGGCCACGGCGTGATGTACTACTACAACGGCGACAAATACGACGGTGAGTGGTATCAGGACCAGCGCAACGGCAAGGGTACATATACTTTCGCCAGCGGTGCGTCGTACAAAGGTGAATGGAGCAACGACAAGAAGAACGGCAAGGGCCACTTTGACTGGGGCGACGGATCTAGCTATGACGGTATGTGGGTGGACAACCTGCGCTCGGGAACGGGCACATTCCACTATGCCGACGGCGACGTGTATATCGGCCAGTGGAAGAACGACATACAGAACGGCAAGGGTATATATAAGTTCAAGAGCGGTGACGTGTATGAGGGCGACTATGTGCAGGGCGAACGCACTGGCACAGGCTCGTACAAATACGCCAACGGCGACAAGTATACCGGACAGTTCTTTGAAGGAAGCAAGCAGGGTCAGGGCACGATGGTGTGGCGCAACGGCGACACATACACCGGAACGTGGAAGGAAGACCGTATGAACGGCACCGGAAAACTGACCGCAAAGAACGGCGACGTGGCTGAAGGGCAGTTCAAAAACGGCAAAATGGACGGCCAAATCATTATGCACGAAGCCAACGGAGGCAAGTTTAAGGGCACCTACAAGGACGGCAAGCGCAACGGTACGGCCATTGAGGAGGACAAAGACGGCAAACGCTTTGAGGGTTCCTATCTTGACGACAAGCGCGACGGCCGGTTTGTGGAGAAAGACCGCGACGGAAACGTGACGGCAACTGGCACCTACGTTAACGGACGGAAACGTCTCGACAATAAATAACGGAAAACGAAGACATTAAAAACTATATACATTATACTATTATGATAATAGACACACTCGACAATTTCGGCAAATACGCATCGGTAAACCCTCTGTTCAAGGACGTGGAGGATTTTCTCGCAAAGAACGACCTCAACTCTCTTGAACCGGGAAAGCACCAGATTAAGGGCGGCGACCTGTTTGTGAACATCACTACAGCCAAAGGAAAGACTGAAGAAGAGGCCGTGATAGAGACTCACAAAAAGATGATTGACATACAGATACCGCTCTCAACGGCAGAAACTTACGGTTACACTCCGTTGTGCAATCTGCCCGAGGCTGAATACAATGCAGAAAAGGACATAACGAAGATACCTAATCTGGCAGCAGAAAGCTATGTGACCTGCAACCCGGGAATGTTCGCAGTGTTCTTCCCACAGGACGGCCACGCACCCTGCATAGCTCCAGGCAAGGAGATAAAGAAGGCCATCTTCAAGGTGCTGGCATAAGAGCCGACCACCAAAACGACTACTAACCTCAACGGGTTGCACAAGAAAACCCGCCTTAAAAACGACATACAACCATGACCGGAAAAAGCACGAAAACCACACCGGCGAAGACCGTGGCCAAGCGCAAGGCGCAAGGCAAGAAGACAACTGACGAGGCTGCTCAGCAGCATATCGGGATAGTTCGCAACGACTCCTGGCTCGAACCTTATGAAGACGCCATCAAGGGACGGCACGACCATGCCGTATGGAAGATGGGGCAGCTGACAAAAGGCGGCAAGAAGACTCTCTCCGACTTTGCCACTGGCCATCTGTACTACGGTCTGCACAAGGCTGCTCGTGGCTGGATTTTCCGCGAATGGGCGCCAAACGCCACGGAGATATTCCTCATTGGCGACTTCAACGGTTGGCAGGAGTCTCCCAAGTATCAGCTCAAGCGCATTGAAGGCACTGGCAACTGGGAACTGCGATTGCCGGAAAAGGCCATGAAGCACGGTGACCTCTACAAGATGAAGGTGAGATGGAACGGCGGCGAAGGCGAACGCATACCGGCATGGTGCCAACGTGTGGTGCAGGACGACAACACAAAGATATTTTCCGCACAGGTTTGGAACCCGGAAAAGCCTTACGTGTTCAGGAAAAAGAAGTTCAAACCCAACAAATCGCCCCTGCTCATATACGAATGCCACATCGGAATGGGACAGGACGCTGAGAAAGTGGGCACATATAAGGAATTTACGGAGAACGTACTGCCGCGCGTCATCGCCGATGGTTACAATTGCATACAAGTGATGGCCATTCAGGAACATCCGTATTACGGTTCGTTCGGCTATCATGTTAGCTCTTTCTTTGCTCCCTCAAGCCGTTTCGGTACGCCGGAGGATTTGAAGGAACTCATAGACACTGCTCACAGCAAGGGCATTGCCGTGATAATGGACATAGTGCATTCTCATGCTGTGAAGAACGAAGTGGAGGGACTCGGCAACTTGGCCGGTGATCCCAACCAATACTTCTATCCAGGCGATAGACATGAGCATCCGGCATGGGACAGCCTGTGCTTTGACTACGGCAAGGACGAGGTGTTGCATTTCCTCATGTCCAACTGCAAGTATTGGCTGGAGGAGTTCCACTTCGACGGCTTCCGTTTCGACGGTGTAACGTCTATGCTCTACTACAGTCACGGCCTTGGTGAGGCGTTCTGTGGCTATGGTGACTACTTCAATGGCCATGAAGATGACAATGCAATCTGCTATCTTACGCTGGTAAACAAACTCATCCACGAGGTTAACCCCAACGCCATAACCATTGCGGAGGAGGTGAGCGGAATGCCGGGACTGGCTGCCAAGTTTGAAGACGGCGGTTATGGTTTCGACTACCGCATGGCAATGAACATTCCGGACTACTGGATAAAGACCATAAAGGAACAGAAGGACGAGGACTGGAAACCGAGTTCGATATTCTGGGAGGTGAAAAACCGCCGTCCGGACGAGCGCACAATAAGCTATTGCGAAAGCCACGACCAGGCTCTCGTGGGCGACAAGACCATTATCTTCCGCCTTATCGACGCCGATATGTACTGGCACTTCAAGAAAGGCGACGAGAACGACATGGTGCACCGTGGCATTGCGCTCCACAAGATGATACGTCTGGTCACTGCAGGCACCATCAACGGTGGCTATCTCAACTTCATGGGCAACGAGTTTGGCCATCCCGAATGGATTGACTTCCCTCGTGAGGGCAACGGATGGAGCTATAAGTATGCGAGAAGGCAGTGGAACCTGGTGGACAACAAGGATCTGGACTACCATTATCTCGGCGATTTCGACAAGGCAATGCTCGCTGTGCTGAAGAGTATACGCAACTTCCAGGACAAAGCCGTGCAGGAAGTGTGGCACAACGATGGCGACCAGGTGCTGGCATTCAGCCGCGGCGACCTGCTGTTTGTATTCAACTTCAGTCCCACAAGGTCGTTTACCGACTACGGATTCCTCGTTCCCACAGGCTCTTACGACGTTGTACTGAACACCGATGCCAAGGAATTTGGCGGCAACGGGTTGGCTGACGATACGCTGACCCACGTGACAAACTTCGACCCGCTATATGTAAAGGACCACAAGGAGTGGCTCAA
>CAVKVO010000133.1:0-2940 GCA_963659575.1 Prevotella sp. CAG:1031 | reverse complement strand
AAGAATCAAGCTGGAACTAAAGAGGAACTAAGCTGGAACTTAGAAAGAATCAAGCTGGTATTCAAGAAGAACGGAACTTCAACGCGGGCTTTTCACACTGAAAAGAAATGAACTCTCAAAGAAAAAATCAAAGCGATGGCATCACGACTGCAAAGGTTGTGTGTGCCGTCGCTTTCTGTTTGTTTGCCTTTACCTATCTGTTTTTCTATCAGGCAGACATACTTGCTGTGTCGCAATACACGCTTAGCGGCGGTGCGACGCACTATAACCGCACTGTCGGTGCCATAATAATAACCGTGGTGCTGATGCTCCTGCAAGTGGGCGTGGCTTTCTTGACCAAATTGTCGGGCAGTCGCCATGCCATAACCTACTTTCCTTCGCTGCTCATCCTTGCCGTACTCACGTCTATGGACGCCAAACAGGACGGCAATGCAGGCTTCGGCGCATGGCTATGGACCACACCTCTGCTCCTCGCGGCGTGGGTTGGAGTGGTTGCCATAGCGAAAAAGATACCGTATGGACTGCCGTCGGGCAAGGGATTGTCGGCTCGGGCGATATGGACAAACGTGTTTACGCTGTGCGCAATGTTCATTTTCACTGGTGCAACAGGTAGCTGCAACGATGTGTTCCACTATCGTATGCGTGCCGAAAACTGCCTTTTGCACAATGATGTCGACGGAGCGCTTGCGGCAGGAGCCAGGTCGCTGCACACAGACGGCAACCTGACCATGCTCAGAGCGTACGCCTTGGCACGCAAAGGACAGTTGGGAGAAAGTCTGTTCACCTACCCTATCAACTGCAAAGGCAGTGATTTGCTGCCGCTGTCAGGCGAAACGACGCGTTGTTTGATGTATCCTAATGACAGTATTTACAGGTTTCTCGGAGCACGTCCATCGGCAAACATGACCACGGAAAGCTATCTCAAGGCGTTGCTGCGCTGCAAGAGAGCTACGCCAGCGGTGAAGGATTATCTGCTGTGTGCCTGTCTTATAGACCGCGACCTCGATGGTTTCGCTCAATTATTGCCTAAGTTTTACGACACGAACGGTCATCTGCCACGCCATTATCGCGAGGCTTTGACCCTATATACGCACCTACGTTCAAATCCAAGCATCACGTATCACGATGATGTAACGGCAACCGACTTCAAGGATTTGCAGACTTTGGAGAAGCAATACAGCAATCCGCAGGAGCGTAAACTCGCCATCTTCGACCACTACAACGGCACCTACTGGTGGTATTACGAATATGGCGAGAAACAATAAGACAGGTTGCTTGTGAGTTTTGCGCAGAATCATGCTCGATATTTTATGCATGATATGCGCAAGAAGTCACTTTAGCCCGTCTTGTGTATCTAAATGAGAAAACACTAAAATTACCGTTCTGCGATTGTTTCGTGCAGAACTGTCCTCAAATTGTTTCTTGATATAACCCTTGCCGCACAAAAAAACAGAGCAGCAAGGGATAACATTGTACAGTGAGTGAGCCTATATATAAGAAAGTCACTTTAGACCGTCTTGTATACCTAAATAAAAAACGCCTAAATTACCGTTCTGCGATCGTTTCGTGCAGAACTACCCTCAAATTGTTTCTTGATATAACCCTTGCCGCACTAAAAAAACAGAGCCGCAAGGATAACATTGTACAGTGAGTGAGCCTATATATAAGGCCGCAATCAATCCGACGTATAGGGATTAATCCGTTATTGATACAGTGAGTGCACCTATTATATAAAGCTGCGGTCAATATACGCGCGGCCCAAAGATGGTGGTGCCCACTCTGACGATGGTGCTTCCGCACTCTATGGCTATGCGATAGTCGTGACTCATGCCCCACGAACGTTCGCGGAAGGCGGCATCGTTGGGGAAATACTGCTGCTTCACCTCGTCGAAGAAACGCTGCGCCGTGGTGAATTCATTGCGGATTTGAGCCTCATCGTCCACAAACGACGCCATCATCATCAGTCCGCATATCCGCACGTTGTGCAGTTCGCGCCACTCCCCGTCGGCCAGCAACTGGCGACAAGCGTCGAGCGTGAGACCATACTTGGTGGCTTCCTGCGCTATGTGCAGTTCCAAGAGCACGTCGATGACGCGACCGCACTTGGCGGCCTGCTTGTTTATCTCGCGCAAGAGCTTGATTGAGTCCACCGCCTCTATCATTGATATATAGGGAGCGATGTATTTCACCTTGTTTGTTTGCAGATGCCCGATGAAATGCCATTCAATGTCGGAGGGCAACGAAGCCTGTTTCTGAGCCAGTTCCTGCTCGTGGCTTTCGCCGAACAGGCGTTGTCCGTTGGCGTAGGCGGCCTCAAGATACTCGTTGGGATGGAACTTGCTGACCGCCACAAGGCGCACACCCTGTGGCAAGTCGGCCAACACCTTCTCAAGGTTGCCCTTTACATCATAGTCCAATGCCATTTCCTCTCCTCCGTTTCTTTCGGCTACCGAATTACCGTTCGTACTCCGGTTTGTCGTTTACTTCCTTCTTCTTATATTCGTATACATCCATCAGCTGCGTTTCGCTCACCGATGCGATGGCATAGTCAATCTGTGTGGTGCCCATCACCTCATTGATGTTCTTCACAGCACCCTCCAATGTTCCGGCGTTAACCAGGTAGTTCACGTTGGAACGCTTCTCCTTGTCGGTCTTCTCGTCGATGGTGATGAACTGCAGTTTGGCCTTATACCAACGGTCAGCCTCGTCGCTGTCGCAGAAGAATATCTCCTTGTAGGCAGCCTTCTTTATGTCAGCCACTTCAAACTCACCGCTGATGTATGACGACATTTCCTCCATGATGCGCTGTTCCGCTTCGGTGAAACTAAGGGCGTCTACGGTATATACCTCGGTTACTTTCTTCTGCATTCCGTCGTCCATTGTCTTTTCGTAACGGATTTTGCACTCAAACCACTCGGCTGTTCTGCTTCTCATATCTAT
>CAVKVO010000132.1:0-7261 GCA_963659575.1 Prevotella sp. CAG:1031 | reverse complement strand
ATGCATTTTTGGGTCAAATCCTATGCATCCATTTTTCGCGTCAAGTTTTTTCACAATCGAGGCTGCCCAAAAACCACCGTTCGCCTTCAGCATTTACGTCTCGTTTTTGGCCCAAAACAGAGTATCTTTGCGCATAGTAGGCGAAGCGTCCTCGCTTTGCCCTTGGTTAAGGTACCGTACCTCCTATGTAACTATTAAGAATCCTTGCGCCCTGAATTGAAAATCGGCGGCCGAATGGAAAGCCGATTTTCAATTCAGGGCGCAAGAATCGCTGAACAATTACCCCAAGGGCGCACGCTTACTACGACTAAATTACTTCTTGATAAGCACGGTGGCGTATGCGCTGATACCTTCTTCGCGTCCGGTGAAGCCGAGGCGTTCGGTGGTAGTGGCTTTGATGGAGATGTTGTCGGGGTCGGTTTGCAGCACTTCGGCGAGGCATTGCTGCATGGCAGGTATGTGCGGATTCATCTTTGGACGCTCCGCACATATCGTGGCGTCGATGTTTCCGAGCGTGTAACCCTTTGTGGCAATGAGTTCGGAAGTGCGTTTGAGCAGTATTTTGCTGTCGATGTTCAGCGTGCTTTCAGCCGTATCGGGGAAGTGGAAACCGATGTCGCGCATGTTGGCCGCACCGAGCATGGCGTCGCAGATGGCGTGTATGAGCACGTCGGCGTCGCTGTGACCGAGCAGTCCACGGTCGTTTTCAATCTTGATACCACCAATCCACAGGTCACGTCCAGTCACAAGACGGTGAACGTCGAAGCCGAATCCTACTCGTATGTCCATATATATAGTAATGTAAGGGTGTACTTATATTTAATGTACAGGTATTCTTGTAATAATATATAGGTGTACTTATATTTAATGTACGTGTACCTATATATAATATATAGGTGTACATTGTATTAATGTACAGGTGTTGTACTATTTCCTTCAGCAGGCGGAGCTACCACCTCTTCAAACTCGTCGGTGCCACCAATGCCCACGTCGAGACCTTCTTTCCGTCCGGCATAGTCGATTTCGATGTCGGTTTCGGTCTCGTCATACTGGCCGTTGCCAACAAGCAAGCGCACTGGTGAACCCTGCGGAAGCACGTCGCCGTTAGCCAGTCGGCGTCCGTGGCACTCAAGACCATACACCCAGTCCTTCTCGCCATCCACCTTTCGCGGTTCGAGCAATACGAATCCCATTGCGCTCAACCGCGCCGTGGCCTCGCGCACACTGCTGTTGTCTATTACGTCGGGTATGGTTTGAGTGGGCGAAGACGGCGAATTGACCGTGACATATATGATGCGGCCGGACTTTACCGTAGTGCCGTAGCCCGGAGTCTGCATCAGTATGCAACCGCCAGGCAGAGTCTTGTTGTAGCCGGAGTCGCTGACCACGAGCGTCAAACCATTTTGTTCCGCCAACTCCTGAGCCTTGTCGAAGTCCATTCCGCGCAGGTTCGGCACCGGTATGTTCTCGTTGTGATGAGTGTAAAGTTCCAGTCCGAACTTCAGTCCCAGGCACAACAATACGACCACAGCCGCCATCGCTGCGAGGTTGCCCCACAGATAGCGGCTGGATATTTTGCGCAAAAAATCCTTGGTTTCCATGTTTTCCACTTTCAAATCAATGCCGAAGCCTTACAGAACGTTAGCTTCGGATGCGCCAATGTGCCTTACCGTTTGAACAAATCCTTTATGCCGTCCATGTCAAACGCCAGGGTGAAGCGCAGAGTCTGGTCGAGAGGGTTGCTCTGAGCGGTGGATATGACGTAGCCGACATCGAGCGAAAACACGTTCATGCGGAAACCTCCACCAACGGTGAAGTACTTTCGGTTGCCCTTGGTCTCGCTCTCGTGGTGATAACCGGCACGGATTGAGAACTGGTCGTGGTAGACATATTCGGCACCGACGCTCCAGTTGATTTCCTCAAGTTCCTCACTGAAACCACGGGGAGCGTCGCTGAAACTCTTGAAGATACCGCTTATGGAACTCACGTCGCTGTATTCGCGGGTCACACGGTCCTGATAGGTTGACGCATCCTCGTTTTCCAACTGCTGCGGAACGGTGGGCACGAGATATTTGTTGGCGTCGGCCGCGATGGAGAAGCGGTTGTACTCGTCGATAGGCACCATGAGCGATGCACCCAGACGCAGGTTTGCCGGAAGGAACTGGCTGCGGTCGTCGCCGAAATAGGATATCTTGCTACCCACATTGGTGATGGACAGACCGAGACCGAGCTGACATTCGCGGCTTCCGAGGTTGAGATAGTTGTTGTAATACATGCCCAGGTCGGCGGCGAAGGCCGAAGCAGGCGATGAGTTTTCGGTATAGTCGTAGCGCAAGTCGGAGTATATCCATCGCAAAGCGACTCCCAGAGAGAAGTGTTCGCTCAACATACGCGAGTAACCCACGTCGATGGCCATTTCATACGGCTTCACTGTCATGTTGTCCTCTGTGCCAACGGTGGTCTGCACCTCACCTAACGAGAAGTAGCGCAGCGATCCGGAGAACGCTCCGTAGTCGCCCACGCGGTAATATCCCGTCACATAGGCAAGGTCGATGTCGTTAACCAACTGGCGGAGCCAAGGAGTGTAGTTGAGCGCAAGACCTGCACGACTTATACAAAAGGGATATTTGGCAATGTTCCAGTGCTGTGAGTTGACGTCAGGGTCGGTTGCCGCACCCACATCACCCATACCAGCGGCACGGGCGTCGGGCGCAATGGTCTGTGAAATCACAGCATACTCAACGGCGTTGTAGTCACTCAGCTTGTCCTGCGCCGCCACAATTGCGGGCAAGGCAAGCATTATCATTGTAAAAACGAATGTGCGCAGATGTTTCATCAGTCTGTTGTATTTGCGTGGTGCGGCAAGTTTGCCGTTGAACAGTGGCGGTTTTGGCGCACCGTCCAAGCATAAAACGCAGTGTATGGGCTATTTATTGCTTAAAACAATCAATTTCTTCGTGGACGAAAGCTTACTTGCTCCGTCGCAGTCTATGCGTGCTCTGTAGAGATACACCCCTGTGCCGATGCGTCCGCCGAGGGCTGTACACAAATCCCAGTTCATCGTTAGCATGGTGGACGATGGCGTTGTGCTTTCGCTGTGGCTCCACAGTTGCCTTCCGGCCATGTCGTATACCTCTATCGTCACGCATACTTCGCTGCCCGCACGGTCGTGGGTTATGCGGAACGATGTGTTGGTTGTGGCCGGATTGGCCAGGCTTACCACGTCGAGCAGTGACGGAGACGCATCCTTGGACACGTTGAACGTCAGTTCAGCCACCGAGGAATTGTTCAGAATGTCCCATGCGCGGAACTGCAGCTTGTGCTGTCCCTCGTCCAAAGCGGGAATGCTGTAGCCCACAGTGCCCGAAGTGTAGCTGCCAAAGTCAAAGCTGAAGTAGTTGTTGAGGGCATACGTCTTGTTCATGTCGCCGTCAATCACCAGTTTGAGGTCGTGTCCCACACCGCTACCGGCCGCGTTGATACCGTCCTCGTCGCTGATTTCTGCCACGAAATAGGGCGTAGAGTTTACCGTACCGCCGTTTACAAACGCCGTGGAGTTGAGATAGCAGTAGATGGTGGGACCCAAAGAGTCGTTTTTCTGTATCGCCGAACCGTTGAACACGAGGCTTTCCGTGTCTCCGCTCACCGTGCTGTTGCCGTCGCCGTCCACTCCGAACACTATGAGTCGACCCTTTCCGTCGCTGTAGCTGATGTCCTTGGGCACGGCGAACGCCAGGTCAAACTGGCCGTTGCGTATGCTGTCGTTACCTTTATATATAGTGTTCGTTCGGTCTTCGTACGAAAAGGCCGTCGTGGCACCGTCTGAGCTGGTGTTGTTGAGCCTACACGTGATTTGTCGCAGGGCATCGTAGGCCACGGCAGTCAGTTTGCCGTTGAAGCCGCTCTGCGTTCCGTCGGCGTTGAGCACACGTCCCTTGACCCTAACCACACTGCCTGCCTTGAGCGTAACCGTCGTTTCCGTTCCGTTAACGGCCTCGCCGTTGATGCTGTCAATCACAGCCAGCGGTTTGGGATAGGCCAACACGAGAGCCGGGTCGCCCAAAAGAGTATATTGAAGCTTGTTGGGAGTGTTGTCGGCTCCCGTCTCCACGAGGGCTGTCTTGGCCAGACGCACTGCCTCACCTATCGACACGGCTTTGCCCGTAGAGTCGGTGCTGAGCACATAGTGGGTGAACTGTCGGTTCATGCTCAGGTTGTAGTTGGTGAACACCGTGCGCGTTGTGCCGAAGAAAGCCACCGCTCCGCCCTTGGTGTTGAACAAGGCCGTTTCGCCAATGTTGGCCGACTGACCGTCGAAAGGCATGATGTCGCACGAGGCAGTGACCCACAGCGGCAGGTTTTTCGATGCCGTTGTGCTGAAATCGTGCAGCGTCACCACCGCTTCGTGCGATAGCTGAGTGGCCGAACCGTGACCGTTGTAGTTCATAATGAGTGCTCCGTCGGTCATGTATTGGCCTATCAACTTAGCCGCCTCGGGATAACGCTCACCCGTGGTGGTTGTTTCACGCTTGTATGTGTCCCACATTATGCGGCGCACGTCGATGGTGGGATGCTCCTTCTCAATCGTTTTCGCCACCTCGTTGGCAGCTTCCATGTGGGTGTTGTTGTTTCCGTCGTCGCCCATCACCACCACTGTGTTCTGCCAAGCACCAGCATTGGTGTTCTCCCTGTAGGCTTCAATCTTGTCGAGCATGGCGGTTGCCTCCGCTTCGGTGCGCACAGGAAACCGTCCCACGGCCACATCGGGTTTTCCGGAAAAGCCCTTCTTGCTGTCGGAACCCGTGTGCAGGGCCTCGTTGTCGTCGAGCATGCAGAAGAAATCGTCGGAGACAAAACAGTAGATTTCGCTGAGCGAGTTTTCACTCTCGTAGCAAAGCAGGTAGTCGTCGGGCGAATAGCCGACCCAAGCCGACGAGAGCATGCGGTTGTCCCACGCTCCGTCGCCGAACAACACGAGGTAGCGCGGCATGTCGCTGTCGGTTTCAGCCCTGTCATACAGCATCTTCATGTAGCGTCGGTAGGCCGTTGCGTCGGGCGTACCGCTGGAAAACTCGTTGAAAAGTTCGTCTGCCGGCACTATGCGCGCCGTCATTCCGTCGCGTGTCTCGTAGATTTCCTTCAACCGTTCAGCCTGTTTGCGCAACTTTTGCGACGTAGGTATGAGTATCACCACATCCACTGCCGTGTCGGCATGATGGTCCTGGTTGGTTATCCGATACACGTATTCCGGTGAGGGAAACACGTCTGTCGACAGATTTGGCGCAGCTTTCGCCTCGTTGGTGTGCAGGATGATGTAGTCAAGATATATGGAACTGCCTGACGTGGGCGTTATCTGCACCACGTTTTCGTCCTTTATTTCGGTGAGGTTGAATGTCTTTGTGGTTGAGTTCGCCACATATTTGTCATTAGAGTTGGGCGCAGACACCTTGATTGTGCCCTTTTCAACGCCGTTGAAGCTTACGGTGGCTGCTGAGGCCACATTGGCTGTGAGCACCACGGTGAGCGTTCCGTTGGCCGAAGCGCCGCCGATGTTCATGTTATAGGTGTTGGCTTTGCCAATGGTGAAGTCAGTGGCGTCATAAAGGTTGCGTCCTCCGTGATACCAGGCGAAGTCGTCCACCTCGTAGAGCGTGTTCTTGTAGTCGTCGGAAGGATAGAAACTGGCCAGAAACTCCTCCTCTCCAATAGTGAGAGGGGTTTCGTCGCCGTCGGTGAGAAAGTAGTATCCGTAGTCGGAGTAGGGGTTGCGCACACGACTTTTGCCGTTGGTGTTCCATGTGACAGGCCCTTGCGCATAAAACAACCGTCGGCCTCCAACGGTGCAGGTGGCCACTTCCTTGAGGTCGTCGGTAGTTGTGAGATAGTCGCCCGACAGCGTTTCGGGCTGCATGGCACCGCCATAGCCGTAGAGTCTTACCTTGCTCGGGTCGGAAAAACCGGCTCTGCGCACCACGTCGTCGGTGAGTTGATACACTCCGCTCGACGGTACGCGTATCTTAGCCCACGTTCCACTGCTCAGTACAGAGTGGGCAGCATAGCGTGAGGTGGTCTCCTCCGACTGCGCTCCGGCTGCTCTGCGCACACGGTTGGAACGGCTTTTCACCGCCAACTTGAAGCTTACGAGCTTCTGATACTTGCCGTTGCGGAACACGAGCGGCACGAAACTTACGTCCAACTGGCCGTGCTTGCGCGCCACTCCCACATTGCTGTACACTGTGGGCATCTCTGGCAGACTGTCGGAGGTCACGCTGTGATAGCGCGCCACGTCGGCCGGAGTCATGTCGATAAACTCCGGATACTCTATCTCCACGCAGTAAGTGGAGTCGGAAAAGCCCTTTTCGAGATTAAATGTGTGGGTAAACCATGGCAGACTGCCGTCTATCCTTACCTCTTCGGCGGTAAGGTTGAAAAAGTTCTGCGCCCGGGCAGAACCAGATAGCCACACCAGTGCGGCAACAAGCAAAAGCAGCTTTCTCACTCCACTCATTTGCAGTTAAATTCCAATACTTTTTCGTTGTCTATATAGCCCTCCATGCGGTCGCCGATGTTCACCTTCAGTCCCGCAGCGGGTGCTCCGGTGAATATCAGGTCGCCGGTTTTCATGGTGCAGAAGCGGCTTATGTAGGCCACAATGCTGTCGATGCTATGCACCATGTCGCTGGAAACGCCCTGCTGAACAGTCTCGCCGTTGGCGTCAAGACGGAAACCGAGAGTCTGAACGTTGCGAAGTCGGCTCACATCTACCCAGTCGCCAATGATTGACGCACTGTCGAAACTGCGGCAGAGGCATCCCGACTGTCCGGCGGCGAGAGCCTTGCGCTCCATTTCGCGGTCAACAAAGCCCACGCCCACGGTGATTGCGTCGTAGTAGCGGTGGGCAAACCGCTCGGGAATGGCCTTGCCCAGACGGCAGATGCGCACCACGAGTTCGGCTCCGCACTCCACTTCGTCGCTCCAGTCGGGCACAAAAAACGGTTTGCGGTTCTTCTGCAGCGACGAGTCGGCCAAGACCGACACCAGCGGTGGCTCCTGTTCAAATAACGTACTGTTCTCTGTTTTATTGCATTGGGGATAGTTCTTCCCCACGGCAAATATCTTCATAATGTGGTTTCTTTGAGATTATATTGTCCGAAAGCTCCGGCGGTTTGCCGAAGCCGGACTGTGTTTGTTGTGCAAAAATAGTAATTTAGTGACGGTTAAAGAATAAATTGGTACGATTTCGGCTTATATTTTTGAGATG
>CAVKVO010000131.1:0-7283 GCA_963659575.1 Prevotella sp. CAG:1031 | reverse complement strand
AAAATGGGCGATAGAATATGTAGACGCTAACGGTAAAGCTGCTGCTACAGCGCTAGTTAAGGCCGGAGGTACAAATTTGGCCACCGGCGTCTCGTTTTGGTTCATTGAAGATAGTGACGGTAATATAAAGCAGGCAGGGAAAAATAATAACTACAAGGTTTTTGAGCCAGATGCAAGCACTAAACTTAGAGGTTTCACTTCGGTGACTTTCACGAAATAGCCCAAAAGTAAAGAAGACTAAGGCTTCTGCCTTATCGCACAGACTTATTTGCCGGCATGAATGCATATTGACGGGATTTTCCCAGTGCATTCATGCCGGCAAATTTGTAGTACACAGTGGCGTAAATTCCAAACGCTAAGTTGCTGATGATGTAAGAAAAACAAGGAAGCGGGGTCAAAGTTGGGCTAAGTTTGCCCTTGCACTTCACATTTTAGCCAGGATGTAGAGCCTACTACACCTTCCCTTGTCGCATCTTTGCTCAACTCTTGAACATTACAGATTGCCAAAATCATACCAATTTGTCTTTTTTATCGCCACTAAGCTTGTGCAAGTTATTCTTGCACCGTCACGAAACGTAATTTTTTTGCTAATTTTGCAGTCAGACAAAACATTGACAATGAATCTTCCTGAAAGTTTCAGACGCTACACCGCAGAACTCATGGGCGAGGAACTGTACAGCCGTATGGTCGCCGCGATTGACGGAGATGCCCCGGTGAGTGTGCGCATCAATCCGGCGAAAGGAGGCGAAAGCCCCGTCGGCGGCGAACAAGTGGGCTGGTGCCCCTACGGATATTACCTGTCGAACCGACCGGCGTTCACCTTTGACCCCTTGCTTCATGCCGGACGATACTATGTGCAGGAAGCTTCGTCAATGTTCATCCATCATGTTCTCAAGGAACACATAGCCGCTCCGGTGCGCATGCTTGACCTTTGCGCAGCACCGGGAGGCAAGTCCACCGCTGCCATTGCCGCACTGCCCGAGGGAAGTGTGCTGTTCAGCAACGAGCCGGTGGGACTTAGGGCGCAGATATTGGCCGAGAACATGATGAAATGGGGCAATCCCAACGTTGCCGTCACCAACAATTTTCCACATGATTATGCTCGTTCCGGACTCGCGTTCGACGTGATTCTTTGCGATGTGCCATGCTCCGGCGAAGGCATGTTCCGCAAGGACGAGGGAGCCGTGGCCGAATGGAGCGTGCAGAATGTGGAAAAATGCCGCCATTTGCAGCGCAGTATCGTGGCCGACGCATGGCGTTGTCTTGCGCCAGGAGGTCTGCTTGTATACTCCACCTGCACGTTCAACGCACACGAAAACGAGGAAAACGTGCAGTGGATATGCTCCGAACTGGGCGCGGAGCTGCTGCCCGTGAGCGTAAAGCCCGAATGGGGACTCACGGGGTCGCTGCTTGCTGACCTTGACAAACCCGTTTATCGATTCATTCCCGGCACGTCGCGTGGCGAAGGCTTGTTCATGGCCGTGATGCGAAAGACCGACGACACACCTCTTCGCCAGCAATCGTCCGGTCGCAAGGGCGGCAAACAGGGCAAGACTGCCGTGAAAGGCGCATGGACAGAATGGATTGACGGAGCCGAACGGTTTGACATACAGACGGACAACGGCGGCAATGTGGTGGCAATACCAAAGATTATGGCCGATATGTACCGCACTGCATGTGCTAAACTGAAGGTGATACATTCGGGAGTATGCCTCGCCACGGCAAAGGGGCGCGACTTTGTGCCGTCGCAGTCGCTGGCTCTGTCCACGGCTCTGCGGCAAGACGCTTTCCCAAAGGTGGAACTCGGTTATCAGGAAGCCATCAGCTATCTGCGCCACGAGTCGCTCCCGGCACTGCCGGAGCACGTTGCGCGCGGTTTTGCGCTCGTCACTTTCGGCGGCACACCGCTCGGTTTCGTGAAGAATCTTGGCAACCGGGCCAACAATCTCTATCCGCAGGAGTGGCGCATAAAGAGCAGTTACACTCCTGCGCCGCAATCAATTTTTTAGTAGACCAAAACTCAAAAACAGAATGAAACAATATCTTGACCTGCTCGGCCGCATACTCGCCGAGGGAGCAAAGAAGACCGACCGCACCGGAACGGGCACATTGAGCGTGTTCGGCAACCAGATGCGCTTCGACCTGAAAGACGGTTTTCCGCTGCTCACCACAAAGAAACTGCACCTCAAGTCAATCATCTACGAACTGCTTTGGTTCTTGCGTGGCGACACCAACATCGCCTTTCTCAAGGAGCACGGCGTGAGTATCTGGGACGAATGGGCCGACGAAAACGGCGACCTCGGTCCTGTTTACGGACATCAGTGGCGTTCGTGGCCAGACTACAACGGCGGCACGATAGACCAGATAAAGAATGTGATAGACCAGATAAAGCACACGCCCGACTCGCGCCGCATGATTGTGAGTGCGTGGAACGTGGCCGAGGTGGACAAGATGGCTCTGCCGCCGTGCCACACCATGTTCCAGTTCTACGTGGCCGACGGCCGTTTGAGTCTGCAACTGTACCAGCGTTCAGCCGACACGTTCCTCGGTGTGCCGTTCAACATTGCCTCCTACGCACTGCTTCTGCAAATGGTGGCACAGGTGACTGGACTTGAACCCGGCGAGTTTGTACACACAACGGGCGACACGCACCTCTATCTGAACCATCTGGAACAGGCGAAACTCCAGCTCACGCGCACTCCACGTCCGCTGCCGAAGATGAAGATAAACCCCGACGTGAAGGATATCTTCAGTTTCCGCTACGAGGATTTTGAGCTTGAAGGCTACGACCCTTGGCCGCATATCAAGGCTGCCGTGGCGGTATAAACAACGCATACGAGGTATAAACACTACAAAACAGCAACAACAATGAGCATAAACATAATAGCTGCGGTGGCAAAAAACAGGGCGATAGGCAACGGCAACAAACTGCTGTACTGGTTGCCGAATGACCTTAAAAGGTTTAAGGCGCTCACCACGGGCCACACGATAATAATGGGTCACAACACGTTTCGCTCTCTGCCCAAGGGTGCTTTGCCCAACCGGCGCAACATCGTGCTGAGCCGTTCGGTGGAGTCGCTGCCCGGATGCGAGTGTTTTGATTCGATTGAAAAGGCGCTCGCGGCTTGCAAGGATGGCGAGGACATATATATAATAGGTGGCGAACGGGTATATAATCAGGCCATCGCCTTTGCCGACAGGCTCCTTCTGACTGAAATAGATGATACTCCGAAAGAGGCTGACGCTTTCTTTCCGGATTATAGCGATTGGAAAGAAGTGGTGCGTGAGGAGCACGATATCGACGAGAAGCACGAACAGAAGTATGCTTTCGTAGATTATGAAAGGTAGTACTATGAGCATGAATGATACAGCGAGGGCGCCGTACCTCCTATGCCGTGCTTTCTGAGCTAACCACAAACAATGCAAACGCAGAGCGACCGAGGAAGTTCCAATGTTGAACTTCGTCGGTCGCTCTGCTTTTTGTATGCGTAACCTTTTGTATTGTGTAACCTTTTGTTTGTTTATTCCGCTTCCGGTTCGCTGTCAGTGCTTATGGTTTCGCCAAATGGGATGTCCATGATGGGGAGCTGACGGTCTATGGCAGAGTTGAACGAGATGATTGTTTCGCTCCGCGACAGTCCCAGCGGCTGCAGCTTGTCGTGTATGATGTTGAGCAGATGGTGGTTGTTGATGGCGTAAATCTTGATGAAAAGGTCGAAGTCGCCAGTAGTGTAGTGACACTCAACCACCTCGGGAATCTTCTTCAACTCGGTCACCACCTTGTCGAATTCGCCCGGATTGCGCAGGTTGAGACCTATGTATGCGCAGGTTTCATAACCAATTTTCTCCGGATCAATGATGAATTGCGAACCCTTGATAACTCCAAGTTTGGTGAGTTTCTGTATTCTCTGGTGGATTGCCGCACCGCTCACGTTGCAGGCACGTGCCACCTCAAGAAACGGAACTCGTGCATCTTCTGCTATCAGACGCAATATCCATTTGTCCAGTTTGTCCAATTTCTGTGTTGCCATTGCTTTTTCTTTTTGTTGCAAAGATAAGGAAAAAATCTGGCAAAAGCAATGAATTGTTATGAAATAATGCTCTAAAACTGTGATAATGATATTGTTGGCACAATTGTTTACACCCTGCTATTTGCTCTGTTCGGCAGAATAGTTCACTTTCAGAGCACCTGCTTTGCGCAGCGACTGCTTCACTTCCGTCACCACACTCATGCGCGTGTGCTTGTCTGCCTTTATGCTAACAGTCATCCGTTTCAGGTCTTCGGGAGCCATCTGCGAGCGTTCCGCCGAGATGTATGCCGCAATGTCTTCTGCTCCGGCCAACTTGTCGTTGAGCTGTATGGCCGTTTGTGCTCCGGCGACGGTTTTGCCACTGCCCGGCAGCAGCGGTTTACCTATATATATGTACGACACTGCCGACTTCTTCGTGAGCCGTTCCAGCTCCGTTCCCTGCGGCACCTGATACTTCACCTTCACCTGTACCTCGCGCATGTGGGTGACAATCATGAAGAAGAAGAGCACCGTGAAAATCAAGTCGGGCAGTGACGCGGTGTTCAGTCCCGGCACTTCGTGGTCGCGTCTTTTGAACATACGGCTACTCATTGGCCACCTCCTTGCCGTTGCCCGGCTCAGCTTCAGATATGCGTTGCGGATAATATGCGTTCACGGCATCCCGTTGCTCCTGAGTGCACTGGCTCAACGGATGACCGAAACGCGACTGCGCCAACTTTTCGCGCAGTCGGTTGTATGCGCAAACGATGGCGTTTTGGGTCTTGAAATAAGTGTCGTAGCTGGCGTTGTCGGACACTTTGATCGATACGATGTGCTTGTCGGTGATGGCGCAGCGTCCCAACAGTGGTATGTTGCGCACGTGCTTCTCCGGTTTGTCAGCCGTGTTGCCCTTGTTTTCCACAAACGATTCCACAGCCGAAGACAGTTCCCGGAAGCTAACCTCCTTGCCGTCGCAGCGCAAAACGTCGCCGTCGTCAATGCTCACCCGCAACACGTTGCGCTGGTTGACGCTCACTTCGCGCGCCTCTTCCTGTTGCGGCGGAGGCGGAAGGCGGCGCGCCAGTCCCTTGTCGGTGTCCATCGAAGTGGTGACAAGGAAAAACGTCAGCAGCATGAACGATATGTCGGCTGTCGACGTGGTGTTGAGTTGCGGAAAACCTTGCCGCTTGCGTCTGCTGAACATCGTTAGTTCTTTCCTTTAGGTGGGTTCTAAAAATTAGCTTTGTCAGATTGCGAGTCTATTTTCGAGGACAATTTGTCTGTGAGTGAAGGAGTATAGCGAGCTATACGACTGAACGAACGGACAAATTGTACCGAAAAGAGACCGCAAGATGGCAAAACGTAACTCATTGTATTCTGTTATATTGTTACGGTGGAAATTTTTAGAACCCACCTTTAGCGTTAACCCTTCTGTTGCGCCCTGACAGTCCGTAGCCCATTGCCGCCACGGCCACTACGAGCAGCACGGCTGAGGTGTAGATGAACATGTCGGTGGCTTTGAGCCAAAACGTGTCGGTATAATCTACTCCGTTGATGGACAAAGGCGAGGACGAACCCAGCGCAAACGTCACCACGAGCGTGGCCACAAGCAGTATGGCCGAGCCGCGCGCAATCTTCGCCGCAGGTATTCCGTTCACCACCATGTCGGTCTTGTTTCTCAACCGCAGTCCCCTTACCACAGCCACTACCGCCACAGCCACTGCCGCAGCGAGGAGCAGATAGACAAACCAGAGCAGAGCGTCGGTCAGAATCGGGGCGTTGAAGTTGGAGTCGTCGGCAAACGGAGTGTCGAAACCTATGAGGAAAAAGGCGGCAAAAAGCACTGCCGTGGCCGCAACCAAGGCTATGAGCACACGTCCGGCCAACTTGTCAGCCGGAGCGTCTCGCCATGTTTTCGCCTTCTGCTTATCCATTGTGCGTCAGTTTGTATCTCATTATCGTGTCCAGAAGAGCTATGGCCGACTCCTCCATCTGCGACGTGATGTGGTCGATTTTCGACACTATATAGTTGTAGAACAGCTGCAACACTAAGGCCACGATGATACCGAAGATGGTTGTGATGAGCGCCACCTTCATACCGGCAGCCACAATCGTGGGACTGATGTCGCCAGCGGTGCGAATCTGCTCAAAGGCCATCACCATACCAATCACCGTGCCGAGAAATCCCAGCGACGGAGCCATCGTGATAAACAGCGTTATCCACGAGCATCCGCGCTCCAGATTGGCCGACTGCACCGAACCGTAGGCCACGATGGAACGCTCAATGTTGTCCATGCCCTCGCTGATGCGCGTCAGTCCCTGATAGCATATCGACGCCACGGGACCCCGCGTTTCGCGGCACAACTCCTTTGCACCGTCGATGTCGCCGGCCTCAACCTTAGCCGAAATGTCGCCCATGAACTTCTTGGCGTTGATTTCCGACAGTGTGAGGTATATGATTCGCTCTATGCAAAAGGCCAGTCCGATGACGAGAGCCAGAGCCACGAGCGACATGAAACCGGCGTTGCCCTCAATAAATTTCGTTTTCAGCTCCTTGTGGAAACCGCCGCTTTCCTCCGCCACCGGGGCTATGTCGCCACCGTCGGTGGCAGTTTCTTCAGCCAACGCCGCGGCATCCACGCTGTCCGTAGCCTCCTCAGCCGTAGCCTTTGAACTGTCCTTTGCCACAACCTGCGTCGTGTCTTTCGTGGCTGGCAGCGCACTCGTCGTCACCGTCGGCGCGGCAAGCATTGCGCTAAGAGCCAGTATTGCAATCAGTCTGTTCATTTCTCTAATATAAAATGTATAAGTTTGCCTCATTCGTCCGTCAAATTTAGCTTGTCGACGGTATAGGCAATACGTTTGCAAAGGTATCTATATTCGACAAAACGGTTTGTTTGTCAAAACAACATTTATGAAACATTAACCCCATGCCATGTGGAGAAGTGCGAAAAAATATCGTATAGGATTAAGCAGGTGTGCCGAATATCATTCGTAAGTGACCCAATTAGCCATCGTAAATGGCCCAGTTAGCACTCGTAAATGGGCCACTTACGAGTGCTAACTGGGCCACTTTCAGTCCGAAACAATAACGATTGTTTTCGCTTACAGAATCGATTAATGACGTATTCTATATGAAATGCTGTAAGCGAATATCGGTGTTTTGCTTACGATTTTTTTAGGGCTTAGGTCTGCCTGTAGTGGGCGAAGCGTCCTCGCTGCCTGTAGTAGGTGCTGCGTCCTCGCTGCACCCTTAGCTCAGAGGCATATTTC
>CAVKVO010000130.1:0-7323 GCA_963659575.1 Prevotella sp. CAG:1031 | reverse complement strand
GTGGGCGATGATGGCGATGTTTCTGATGTCTTGCATTTCCTCTTTACCTTAATTTTAAAAGCTAAAATCGGGTGCAAAGGTACAAAGATTAATCCATATAAAGATGTGGCGACGGTCGATTTTTCCACGCCTCCAAACCCCTTTTGCAACTTATTGACGCTCAATGGGTTCAGAAAGTGGCCCACTTACGCCTCAAAAGTGGGCCACTTACGGGTCGTAAATGGCCTAGTTACGGTGCGTAAGTGGCCTAGTTACGAATGGCAAGTGTACGGCTTTTGTTCTGTAAGGCTTTGCTGTTAGGATAAAACTTAGTAACTTAGCGGCAAAAACCATACTACTGACAATGAAAAACAATACAAAGCAGGGCGACGGAGTACTGCGCCGAGGTGGCGTAAGTCTGCTCGTGCCGTTTCTGATGATTACCTCTTGCTTCGCCCTTTGGGGCTTTGCCAACGATGTGACAAGCCCTATGGTGAAGGCGTTCTCCAAGATTTTCCGCATGAGTGTGACCGAAGGCGCACTGGTTCAGGTGGCCTTCTATCTCGGATATTTCGTCATGGCGTTTCCCGCGTCGATGTTCATACAGCGCTACTCGTTCAAAGCCGGAGTGATGGCTGGCCTGTCGCTCTACGCCATCGGTGCGCTGATGTTCTTCCCGGCCAAGGCCACGGGCGTCTATCTGCCCTTCCTGCTGGCCTATTTCATCATGACATGCGGATTGTCTTTCCTCGAAACGAGTTGCAACCCGTACATCTATTGTATGGGAAGCGAGGAGACTGCCACGCGAAGGCTCAACCTGGCTCAGGCGTTCAATCCCATCGGTGCGCTGTCGGGCATGTATGTGGCCATGAACTGCGTGCAGGCGAGGATGAATCCCATGGACACGCTGTCGCGAAGCGAACTCTCCGACGCCGAGTTTGAGGCCATCAAGGACTACGACCTGGGCATACTCATACAGCCATACCTCTTCATAGGCATCGTGGTGCTGGTGCTCCTTGTGGCCATCGCGCTGAAGCGTATGCCTATGGACGGCGACTCCCACTCGGGAAAGAGTTTCGGGCGAACGCTGAGCGAACTGTTTCACACCAAAAACTACCGTGAGGGCGTCATCGCGCAGTTCTTCTACATAGGTGCACAGGTGATGTGCTGGACCTTCATCATACAGTATGGCACCCGCATACTCATGGGCGAAGGCATGGGTGAGCGCGAAGCGGAGATGCTCTCGCAGAAGTTCAACATCGCGGCGCTGGTGCTTTTCACGTGCAGCAGGTTCATCTGCACCTGGTTCTTGCGCTACATCCAGCCCGGCAAACTGCTCGCCATACTCGCCGTGCTTGGCGGTGCAGCCGTGTGCGGAGTGATTCTCTTCACCGACCGCACCGGTCTCTACTGCCTTGTGGCCGTCAGCGGCTGCATGTCGCTCATGTTTCCCACCATCTACGGCATTGCCTTGCGCGGTTTGGGCGACAACGTGAAGGTGGGCGGTGCCGGACTCATCATGTCCATCCTCGGCGGTTCGGTGTTTCCTCCGCTCCAGGCAGCCATGATCGACGGCAACTTCTCGCTCTTCGGACTGCCCGCCACCAACTCCTCGTTTGTGCTCTCGCTGCTGTGCTTCATCGTGGTTGCCGCCTACGGCCACCGTGCCTACGTGCGCCACAACATCACCCACGACTACAACAGTTAGCCACCTACAGTCAACAAGCACCGCGGTTTTGAGGTAAGATTGCGCATATTTTCGCCCAAGATTGCGCGCATTTTTCCTAACTTTGCACACATATACACTCAAGAACAAGAAACGCGCTGATGCGCAAGTAAAACTAACACATATACTAAAGACAAAATTTATGGTAAACAGATTCATTCTCAACGAGGTGTCTTATTTCGGTCCCGGATCACGTAAGGAACTGCCCGGAGTGGTTAAAGGCCGCGGATGGAAGAAGGCACTGGTGGTGACAGACAAGGGACTCATGAAGTTTGGCGTGGCCAAGATGGTGCTCGACGTGCTCGACGAGGCCGGCATAGCCTACGAAGTGTTCGACGAAGTGAAGCCCAACCCCACCGTCAGCAACGTGACAATGGGCATCGAGGCTTGCAAAAAGGCCGAGGCTGACTTCATCATCGCCATCGGTGGCGGTTCGTCAATGGACACCGCAAAGGGCATAGGTATCGTAGTGACCAACCCCGAGTTTGCCGACATCGTGTCGCTTGAGGGCGTTGCTCCCACCAAGAACAAGTGTCTGCCCATCGTGGCTCTGCCCACTACAGCCGGAACTGCCGCTGAGACTACCATCAACTACGTGATTATCGACGAGAAACGCCAGCAGAAAATGGTGTGCGTTGACCCCAACGACATCCCCGCAGTGGCCATTGTCGACGCCGAACTGATGTACTCTCTGCCCAAAGGCCTCACCGCCGCAACCGGTATGGACGCCATGACACACGCCATTGAGGGTCTTATCACCAAGGCAGCGTGGGAGATGAGCGACATGTTTGAACTGAAAGCCATCGAAATGATATACAAGTATCTGCCTGTAGCAGTGAACGACCCCAAGAATCCCGAGGGCCGCAACGGTATGGCAGTGGCACAATACATCGCCGGAATGGCCTTCTCCAACGTAGGTCTGGGCGTTGACCACGGTATGGCTCACCCGATGAGCGCCCTTCACGACGTGCCCCACGGTGTGGCTTGCGCCATATTGCTGCCCACAGTGATGCGCTTCAACATGGAAGTGAGCGTGCCTAAGTATGTGGAAATAGCCAAGGTGGTAGGTGCATACAAGGACGGTATGACCGACCAGGAGGCCGCCGAAGCTGCTTGCAACGCCATCGAGGAACTGAGCAAGCTCGTAGGTATACCTCAGCACTTGTCTGAACTGGGCATAAAAGAGGCCGACATCCCTGCACTGGCAGAACAGGCTATCACCGACGTATGTACTCCGGGCAACCCGCGTGAGGTGAGCAAGGAAGACATCATCGCCCTCTATCACAAGATTCTGTAATACATATCACAAGATTCTGTAATATCTATCACAAGATTTTGTAATACACTAAACCATCTTGAAGCCCGCGCCTTTCACAACCAACGCGGGCTTCAACACACAAAAAGGAATATGCCCTGCACCGGTTTCTCTGCCGGATGCAGGGCATATTCCTTTTTGTTTTTATGGTTAGGTTGAGCGTTTCCTCGTTTCAGTCCGTCCGTTTCGTCTTGTCAACCCATTCGCTTCTTGTTGTTGAACCGTTCGTTTGCTCTTGTTGAGCTGTTCGTTTCCTATTACAGAACCGTCCGTGTCTTGTTGCAAACCCATTCACTTCTTTGCCGCCACCTTATTATATATGGCGGCAAAGAAGGATGGTTTGGTGTGCGATATATAACGTTTAGCGTGTGCATATTGCGCAGTTGCCTACGCAATATGCACCGCATTGACGCATCAATTACTGCTTCTGCTCAACGTCGGTTGCTGCTTTACGCTTCTTCCAGTCGTAGAATACGATGGCTAAGAAGACGAGAAGCAACAGAGCGTAGCCCGTGTAGGCGATGGCTTCTGTGGTCTTTACCGACTGCGGGAAGAACGACAGTTCCACTGTGTGGTGGCCCGGAGTGACGTTGATGGCGCGCAGGATGTAGTCAACTCGGCCTACTTCAACCTCGTTGCCGTCCACTTTGGCAGTCCAACCGGGATAGTAAACCTCGGAGAACACCACCACTCCACCTGCTGCGGAGTTGACATCGTAGGTCAAACGGTTGGGTTCGTAGGCCGTAATCTTCACGGTTGACGTGCTGTCGTTCTGCTGTTTGCTGTCGCCAAGAGCCTCCTTGAACTTCTTGTCTGCCACGGCTTCGTGGCGCAGGTTGATCTTTCCCACCTGGTCAATCTCGTCGTTGGCAGTGTCAACGTAGTTCACCTTGTCCACAAACCATGCGTTGCCGTATACGTAGGGGTTCTGCAGCGGCACTGTCTGGCCGTTTTGCAGCGGCAGAATGAAGTATTTGGCGTTAAGCATGTTGAGCACTGGGAAGATACTGTCGCCGTTTACCTTGGTCATGTCGCCGCCTGCCTGTGCCACAGCGGGGTACAACGCCTGCATTTCGGGCGAGATATGAGCCTCAATCAGCTCCTGATAGCGGCGCAACTTGGCCGGATGGTAGCCGCCGATGCTCTTGAAGTAGTAGGAAGTCTCGTTTTCGTTGAACGTGTTTGAGGCAAGATTGAGCACTCGGTAGTCGAGTGACTGGTCCTTGAGTATCTCCTTTTCGGTCTCAGTGGGCACAACGGGAGCGTCGCGGACACTCTTTTCCACAAACATACCGTCGTTCAGGTAGCGCTTATTTACCGACCACATGTCCGCAAGGCACAGCACTGCCAGGGCTGCAACGGTGATTTTGGCGTTGAGTTTGCGCATCTTGAAGAGCAAGAGCAGCGCAGTGCCCACCACAACGATCCAGAACGAGCGCCAGCAGTCGGCCGTAAACACAGCCTTACGCATCTCCGTGAGGTTGGCCAACAGCGGATTGAGCTGTTCCTGGGGTATCTGTGAGAGAGCTTTCATCTCCGATGTAGAGATGTAATCGCTGAAGAATACGCTCGGCATCAGGGCAAACAAGAGACAGAAACCTGCCGTGAGAGCAAAGCTGATGTAGACGAATTTGATCTTCTTGGTGAGCACTTCCGGCTCGTCGACGATGCGTTTCAGGGCGAGCATGGCCAGAAGCGGTATGGTAAACTCGGCTATCACGAGTATGGAGGCCACGGTGCGGAACTTGGAATACATCGGTATGTGGTCGATGAAGAAGTTGGTGAAGCCCATGAAGTTGTGGCCCCACGACAGCAGGATGGACAAGATGGTGGCTGCAAGCAACGCCCATTTCATGGGTCCCTTGACGATAAACAGACCGAGGATGAACAGCATGAGCACAAAGGCTCCCACATATACGGGTCCGCTCGTGCCGGGTTGCTCGCCCCAGTACTGCCCTATCTGCTGATAAACGGGCAGATAGTTGTTGTCAGCATGCTCCATTGCGGTCTTGTTCTGCACCATCGGCACCGACGCACCGCCTTTGACGTTGGGTATGAGCAGCGACCATGTTTCGTCTATGCCGTAGCTCCAGCCCGTTATGTAGTCGCGCTCCAGTCCGCTGTCGGTCTGGTTTTCCTTGGCGGCGTCCTTCTTCACGAGTTCGCTCTTGCCGCGCATCGACTCCTGACCATACTGCCACGTGTGGTAGAGGTTGGAGATGTTGAGACTGACGCCTATCACTGCGCCCACTATGCACACCGCCGTGGCCTTGCCGAACCGCTTCCACTCGTGCTTGAGTGCGGCGTCGACGAGGAATGCGATGAACATCAGCAGCACCACAAACAGGTAGTAGTAGGTCATCTGCACGTGGTTGGCATGCACCTCAAGTCCGGTGAACAGTGCCGTGACGAGCAGTCCCCACAGGTATTTGCCCCTATAGGCCAGCACCACTCCGGCAATCATGGGCGGCAGGAAGCCCAAAGCCCACACCTTCCAGATGTGTCCGGCGGCGATGATGATGAAGAAATAGCTGCTGAACGCCCATATTATAGAGCCGAGGGCTGCCAGAGACTGTCGGAAATCGAACGCCCGGAGCAGCAGATAGAAGCCGAAGAGATAGAGAAACACGTAGCCCATCTCGCCCGGAAGCCACAGGTGGCAGGCCGAGGCCAGTTGGCTGAGCACCGTTCCACTGTTGTACGACGGCGACATCTGATAGGTTGGCATACCGCTGAACACGGCGTTGGTCCATCGGGTGCGCTCACCTGTGCGCTCGTAATACTCTTGTTGCTCCGTTCCCATGCCCTTTCCGGCGGCGTGGTCGTTTTGATAAAGTATGCGCCCATCTATGTCCGCAGGGAAAAAGTAGGCGAACGAGAGCACTGCAAACAGCAGTATGGCCAGCACGTCGGGCAGGCATTTCTTCCAAAGGTTCATTGTTATTGCGTTTTGATATTATATAAATAATGTGTGCAAAGTTAAGGTTTTTGTCCGTAAGTGATGGTCTGCATGGTGCATAAATGCAGATTGCAACCATTCGGACGAACCTACCACCTCAGCTTTCCGTACTTCTCCTTGTACCAAAGTTGCAGGGCATTGATGAGGTTTTGCCACAACACGTAAGCACCGGGAGCCACTGCGGCGAGCGGATTGAGAAAGGTCAGTGTGAGCCAGATGCCCACCACGGTGTTCTTCTGTCCGAGAGCCTGACCGGCACTGATGCTTGCGGCGAACGGACGGCCAACGGCTTTGCCTATGGTGAACTGGATTAGGGCCACAAACAGGGGCAGTATGAGCAGCAATACCAGGCACATGCCGTGGACATCGGCGTGGAGAATGTTTCTCACCGTGGCTCCGGAGATGATCGAGAGGTTGAAGCACCACATATAAAAGCCCAGATCTTTCAGCCTCTTCAGCCTTTCCACCATGCGGGGCAGCACCCGGCGACTGATGAGTGCCAGCAGGAGCGGCAACACAAGCACGGTTGTGACATTGCGAAACACCATCAGCGCGGTGGTTCCGAACGTTATCGTGGCGTCGCGCTGCATCACAATGGGGAAAAACAGTGGGATTATGATCATCGTCACCACATTGGCTATGAGCGTATAGGTGGTTAGCGACCCGATGCTGCCGCCCAGCTTTTCCGTGACCACGGCTGCCGCTGCCGCAGTGGGGCAGATGACGCAGATGAACACGCCTTCGAGCACAAGCCGGGTGCTGCTGTCGTCGGCTAGGCAAACGAGCAGCACGAGCAGTCCGGAGAGTATCGTGCGTATGAGCTGGAGCAGAAAGTGCCACAGGCGCGGTCTCATCTCCTGAATGTCTATCTTGCAGAACGTTACATACAGCAGAGCGAACAGCACAATGGGCAACAACTGGATGGCAATAGGTCCGGTTGCGTCGCCTATGGGCACGAGAAAAGGCACGTTGGCGAACAACAGGTATATCATTGCGCCCACAAGGAGCGACACCAGGAGCGACCAACGTTTGACAAATTCAACTATGTTCATGGCTTTTCCACACGGCCGACTGCGCCTATCTACTGTGGTTCAGAGCTGTAGACTGGCCGTCAAGCCCGTTTGTTTTTGACTGCAAAGGTAACACAAATGCCATTGTCGCCGACAAAAACGACCAAAGATTAACAGATTTTTCCGCTTCTTCTGCGCAAACACCAGGCGCAGACATTAGGAGATACGGTGCCCTCTCTCGTATCATTCGTGCCAACATTACATATCATTATTTCGCTCTTACGAGCGATGGGATCGCCGAGGGCGGCGACCCTCCTAAGCCTTCCAACTGCGC
>CAVKVO010000129.1:0-7326 GCA_963659575.1 Prevotella sp. CAG:1031 | reverse complement strand
CCTAAGATGTCAAACTCTATGTTCACCACCGAACCGATGCCAATGTCGCAGAAGTTGGTGTGCTCCATAGTATAAGGTATAATGGCCACCTGGAATGTGTTTGTGGTGGGATTGCACACCGTGAGCGACACTCCGTTGACCGTAACACTGCCTTTGTCCACCGTGAAATAGCCGTTGCGCGCCATCGCCCGGTCTTCTTCATACTCAAATGTGAAGTATGTGCTGCCGTCGGCGTCCTCCTTCTTTATGCAGCGAGCCGTCTTGTCAACATGGCCCTGCACGATGTGGCCGTCGAGCCGTCCGTTCATCATCATCGAACGCTCCACATTCACCTTGTCGCCCGGCTTGAGCAGTCCGATGTTGCTGCGGTCAAGGGTCTCCTTCATGGCCGTCACGGTGTAGTTGTCGCCGCTTATGGCCACCACGGTGAGGCACACTCCGTTGTGCGCCACGCTTTGGTCTATCTTCAACTCGCCCGTAAACGAGCACTTGAGCGTGAGGTCAACATTGCCGCGGTCGCGCTTTACGTCCACAACTGTGGCAAACTCTTCGATGATTCCGGAAAACATTTGTGCTTAGAATATATAAAAAGGGCCGCACCGATGATGTGATGAAAACTCCTATACTATAAGATTTGGGAGTTCTTTGCCTTTGTAATCCACCGGCATTCCTGCTACCCGAAGGTCTGTGGCCCGCCATTAGCAAAAGAAGTCATCCCGGTTTTCGTTTTTAATTGATGAGTATCCCAATCGAACCGATACGACCCTATGTCTTGTTTCGTTGTCTTTTCTTATTGCAAAGGTAAGGCTATTCTCCCAACCCGCCAAGTTTTACCGTCGGTTTTTAGATTTCTTTGCTGTCGGAATCAGTGTTCCTATAGTGCTAAAAAGGTGTTTTCCGGATGGGATTTGGGTCGTTTGTGGGAACAATCCTGCGGCTTACGTTTGCCAACTATACCAGTTAGCTATCGTAACTGGGCCACTTAGCACCCGTAAGTGGGCCACTTACGCATCGTAAATGGCCTAGTTACGGGTCGTAAATGGGCCACTTTTGAAACCTATTGGTTGTCAATGGGTTACAAAAGTGGATTTTTGCCTTATAAAAAGAGGTATTCTGAGGCTTACCAGCGACTGAACAATTCGATGGTAAACTTGCTTCCAAACTCGTGGAAACTGCCGTTGAGGAAGCTGCCGAAGAGGCCGACGGAGAAGTAACGTGTGGTGAATCCGTAGCCCAACTCGAAGTATGGTCTTGTGTGTTGTATCTGCAAAGAACTCAAATACAGGCGTTCCGTCTCGATGTATTTGCCCAATATAGGCATCCATGTGAGCAGGAGAAGTGGCGATTCGTAGGAGGCGTTGGTGCGCAGATAGTAGCGCGAGGCGTTGTACCACTGGCTGTTGAGCAACTGGAAGTCGCCTGTCCAGTCGTCGTCCCAACCTCCGGGAAGGTAGTTCTCGTGGAAATTGCTGAAGTCAACGAAGAAGACGCTCTCCTTGTTGGTATAGAATCCACCGCCGAACCTAACGGAATATCTGCGCATACGGGGCAACTTTTTGCTGAATGATGCGTCAAACTCCCATCGTTCATACTCTGTGTTTGAGTGCATTATGTGGCGTACTCCTCGTTCATAGTTGCCGGTGAACACAGGGCCGTAGGGGTAGGGGATGTACGTAACGGTGAGAAACGGGGCGAAACTGTAGTAGGCCGATGGCTTACCTGCCCTGTCCATGGATTCAGGGTTGACGGCCTGGCGCTTGTGGAACACCGCTCCGAGGTTGATGTTGATTGGCTTTCCGATGGTTGTGTTCCATGCCGCCTTGAGCATATTGTCATCGAAATAGTCAAGACCGAGTACGTCAAAGTTGATTGTGTCCATGTGTTCCGACTTTATCATGTCGAGAACGCCCGAGTCGGTAATCCTGTTTCCGTTGGCAAACGTCAGTTCTACCCATCGCCGCTTATTCGTATTATAAGTATATCTGAGCGTGGCGTTTATGAAAAACTGTTTAATCTTGAAGTTATAACCCAAGTCGGGACTTAGGGAAATATTCTGTTCTGACGAAAAAGAGTACTGTGCGCCCAGCTTCAGTCGGTAGGCTATGCCTCGACTGCGACTGTAACTGAGGTAGGAAGGGTTGATCAGGGGCGATACGCTTAGCGACATATTGGACGACTGCACGCTGGAACTGTTTACAAGATAGTTGCCCAGTGCGTCCAGTGTGGCTCGGCTCACCTTGCCAATCGTTTTCTCGGCAGTGGCGGATACGGTGTCGTTTGCAACGTTTTGCGCCTCATAATACTGGCGGTAGGCTTCTTTTTCAATGTTGTTCAGCGCAACGGGACGCAGAGAATCCATCAGTTCGGGCGAACAGACGTTGCTGATGGAGTCGGGCAGGGTAGTGGTGCAGTTGTAAACAGAGAGGATATTGGCTCTTATGTCGTTGCCTGCAAACTTGAACTGCGCCATTACCTTGCACGATACAGGCAGTCGGCCGCCGCCTTCGGGCTTTTCGCCCATGTCAACGTCCACGTCAAATTTCACCATGTCGTGCTCTCCGTTCAGTTGGCAGCTGATTATCCGTCCCGTACTGTTCTCCACAATGGCAAAACCCGAAACCAATTGGGTGTTAGTTTGCCTTGGCGTGAACGTTATGCAGGAGCGTCCGTTGGGCGAAGGACTGATTCTGTAGCGGTAGAAAATCTTGTTGCCGCGGTGGAAAGGCGACAAAAGGATGTCTTTGTAGAGCGAAATTCCGTAAATATTGGGGCTGATATACTGTATCACGGTACTCATCGCCTCGGAGTTGTGCGGTATTGTGTTTACGAATACCTGGCGTTTCATACCGTAGTCACCCACATTGTTGTATGTAATCTGCCCATACACCTCGCCTACATAGTTGCGTCGGCCTTTAGCAATGTAGTACATGGAGGGAACTAAGAATAGGGTAGGGTTGCGCTTCAGCGTGCGCAGGTTGCATTTTATGTATGCGTTGCCTGTGCTGCCACTTGCGGTAGTAGTAAAATTGCGCTTATATGAGAACATACGTTCCACCACCAAGGTGTCTTGGCGGTTCTTTGAAAAAGCATAACCATGACTGTCCGGTCGGTTATGTTCTGCCCATACTTCCCCTTGGATGTTTCCTGAATAAGCATAACCATGACTGTCCGGTCGGTTATGTTCTGCCCATACTTCCCCTTGGATGTTTCCTGAATAAGCATAACCATGACTGTCCGGTCGGTTATGTTCTGCCCATACTTCCCCTTGGATGTTTCCTGAATAAGCATAACCATAATAGTCCGGTCGGTTATGTTCTGCCCATACTTCCCCTTGGGCGTTTCCTGAATAAGCATAACCATAACAGTGCAGGAGCACGCCAAGCAGTGTTATGATTCGCAAAAGTGCCGTATGCCTTGGTTTCACGCCCCAAAATTATCAATAAATATCGAAGAGGGCAAGACAAAACATCGGTTTGTTCTTCAAGAAACGTCTCTTCTTTCACTTTCAAACCGCCACATCACCACCGTTTGAGAGTTTTTCCGTTAACCGAAAGACGGTTTCTCGCTAAGCGAAAGGTAATTTCTCTTTGGGTAAAAGACGACACCTTGTTGGATAAAAGGTTATTCCTCGTTGGATGAAAGGTTATCCCTTGCTGGACAAAAGACTATTCCTCGTTGGACAAAAGACTATTCTTAACGAGACAAAACACGACTCCTCGTTAAGCGAAAGACGACTTTAATAAAACTAAAAGGCAGCAAACCAAGGTCGTTGATTTGCTGCCTTTCGGAGAAATACTCCGTAAATGTCAAATGTATATTCTGTGATTTCGGACTGTAAAGCTTAGCCCAAATACTTCATAAGTATCTTTGCATTGCCGCTGTCGCGCAGCTTTGCAATGCTCTTTTCACGTATCTGGCGCACACGTTCACGGGTAAGACCAAGCTGATCTCCTATCTCTTCGAGTCCTTTCTCGTGGCATCCGATACCGAAACACTCCCTTATGATGGTTATTTCACGCTCCTTGAGCACCTTTGAAAGCACTGTGTTCAGCTCCAAAGCCATTGACTCGTGGTCAACATAACGGTCTGTACGGCTGTCTTCTCCGCTAGCCATCACGTCAAGCATACAGTTGTCTTCACCGTCCTGAAACGGTGCGTCGATGGAAACGTGGTGCCCATCGGCCATAAGGCTTTGGCCTATCTTGTCTTCGTCAAGGTTTGTTGCTGCGCTAAGCTCCGATACAGACGGGTGACGCTGGTTCTCTTGCTCAAACTTATTTATCTCATGGTTTATCTTATTGAGCGATCCTACCTGGTTAAGCGGCAGTCTTACGATGCGACTCTGCTCCGCTATTGCCTGAAGAATGCTCTGGCGAATCCACCATACGGCATAGGAAATGAACTTGAAACCACGTGTTTCATCAAACTTCTGCGCTGCTTTGATGAGACCGATGTTGCCTTCATCAATCAAGTCAGTAAGAGTAAGCCCCTGATGTTGGTACTGTTTTGCCACAGAAACGACAAAACGAAGGTTGGCCGTCACCAGTTTGTCCTTGGCTCGTTCACCCTCTGGACCGCCTTTGCGTATCTTCTGCGCAAGCTCTATCTCCTCGTCAATGGAAATAAGTGGAGCACGACCAATCTCTACAAGGTATTTATCCAAGGCTTCACTTGAACGGTTTGTGATACTCTTCTGAATCTTTAATTGTCTCATCCCTATAAGAAAATATGTATAAGTTATAACTATCTAAGAGTCAACCGAATGGGTTATACTCTGCGTAAGCGGCTGCAAAATTACAAAAAAAACGAATAGGTTGTTACCCGAAATATGTTTCCAAAACGTTAAATAACTACAAAACACATGATTACTTGCCATAGTTTGCAATGACATTCATGCTTTTATTGCTATATTTGCGACGTTCTACATAGCAGTTACACCTTATTATATATGTATATGAGACGTTTCTTCCTTGTTTTCTTCGTCTGTCTGCTTGGCTATATGTCATGTTTTGCACAGATACCTTCAGGCACAAGCAAGTCCACAATGGCCTTTGACGAGTTTCATCCAGCCGTAATCACTATGAACGACGGGCAGAAAGTATCTGTTTCACAGGCAAATATATTCCTTAAAGGCGACGTATTATTGTATAAGAAAGGCAAGTCTGTTTTGGCAGCGAAGATGGATAACATCTCCAACGTGGACATTGCCAATTCTCATTTCATGCGCATAGACACCATGCTTGCCGAGGTCATTGACACGATCGGCAAAGATTTGCTGCTTTGTTCAACGCTTATAGATATCGCTACGTTTAAGACGATGTTGGAAAACAGTCGGGAAATAACCAGTTTGGATATAAGAACCATGGTGAGTTTCTCGTCGATAGACTTAGTAGCTGACGAAGACAGACTTTATCCGTTGGCGAAATACTATTTCTTTTTCATTGACGGAAAGCCGTTGCCGGCCAACGAACGGTCGCTTTCTACAATAGTTCCCAAAGACAAACGGCGCATATTCAAAACAATAATAAGCCTCCCAGATTTCAGTTGGGGCGACCCACAAAGTCTAAAGCGCCTTCTAAAAGCAGTAAGGTAAAGAACGGAGTCTGCTTCCGTTTCACTTATATCATTTATCATAATGCCCGTTATCTGAAAAAAAGTGGTGTTGTTTTTAGGTGCAACCAATACGGTTCTTTGGTGCCAGTCTTTGAGTGTTGTTGTTGACTCAAGCATCTCTTGCCTATAATCTGGACATTCTTCATCCATAAGTCAACGGTTTACTATGCGTGACGTGGTCGTTTGCAAAGTAAAACTTGGCGGTTTGCGATACATAACTCGGTCGTTTGCAATACATAACTCGGCCATTTGCGATGCGTAACTCGGCCATTTATGATGCATAACTCGGCCACTTTTATAAGCAACTGATGCTCAGGCCGTTCAAAAGCCGTTCAAATCACGTCGTTTTTCACCTTTTTCAGCGTTTATATTCGCAGGTTTTCGTGCTTCTTTCAGTGTTTTGTTTTCTGCCAATATCTATTTTCTGTAATTTTGTGGCTGATATAGGCATTGCATCCGTGCTTATTACTACACGAAACCACAATTATTGCATTATTCAAATATGCCAAACATGAAATATAACATACTGACAATCTGCGTCTTTCTGCTATATATATTGAACGCAGACATGGCTGAGGCACAAAAGAAAGCAAAGGTTCAAAAGCGTGAGAAGTTTGAATTTTCATTTGACTTGCCTTGCTATGTGGAACAGCTCAAGGAGGAACTGACGTATCCCTTGGCGTGGGAAAATTCGGGCATGGACAATTTTGACGAGTGGCGGCAGAAAGCACGTTCAAAAGTACTGGAATGCATGATGACTCCGCCGAAGAAAGCACCAGAGTTTGATATGGTTGTGACGACCAAGGAGGAACGCGACGGTTATACGGCCATGAAAATCGAGTTTAATGTGAACGCCTATTCGCGCATAAGTGCCTATCTTCTTGTGCCCAAAGGCAAAGGTCCGTTTCCGGCAGTCAATGTTCTCCATGACCACGGCGGCAATCTTTTCATCGGAAAAGAGAAGATGGTGCGTCCTTTTGGGGTTGATTCCGTGGTGGCCAACGATGCATCCAGATGGACAAACCAACTGTATGGCGGTCGGTTTTTCGGTGACTTCCTCGCTTCGCACGGCTATGTGGTATTCTCTGCCGATGCTCCTATGTGGGGTGAACGTGGCCGTGAGGAAGGTGTGGACAGGAGTAAGTACGACATAATAGCTGGCAACATGATGATGTTGGGACGGGATTTATCGGCTTTTATGACCTATGACGACATTGCGTGCACGGAATTGCTTGTCTCCCTACCCTATGTGGACGCAGAAAGGATAGCCTGTGCCGGATGTTCCATGGGCGGTTACCGTGCGTGGATGCTTGCTGCGCTCAGCGACAGGATAAAGGCCGCTGCATCAGTGTGTTGGATGGTGACCACAGATGTGCAGATGTCGGTGAAAGACAAGAAGCGTGAGTATGGTGGATTTGCCAATTGTCTGCCCGGACTGCGCCAATATATGGACTATCCACACATCGCCAGTATGGCCTGTCCCAAGGCGATGCTCTTCATCAATGGCACGCAGGACCACCTGTTTCCTATAGATGGAGTGAAAAAGGCGTTCGCTATCATGCACAAGACGTGGGACAGCCAGAATGCAAGCGACAAACTGGAGACGGAACTGTTGGATATCAATCACTCGTGTGGCATTGATGTGCAAGACAAAGTGCTTGATTTTTTCCAAAGAAACTTGAGATAGCAACACCGAGCATAAGTTTCCAGTAC
>CAVKVO010000128.1:0-7336 GCA_963659575.1 Prevotella sp. CAG:1031 | reverse complement strand
TACACTATATAATAAGGTGAAAACCGAGATGCTTCAGCCGTCAAAACTGCTGGAATATGTAGCGGGACGCATAGTCAAAGCCATAGAAAACTCCTTTCCCGAGGCCCTTAGCATCGACCTTACGATAACGAAAGTAAACCCTCCGATGGGCGCAGACTGCCAAGGGGCTGGCGTAGAATTACATTTAATAAAAGATAAAACCCTTACGTAAGTTCGGGTTTTTATTGGGAAATGGCTATTTTTGCACATTATTAACAAGGTATTTATGGGCAAAAGACCGCTTCTGTTTTGGGCTGTTCTCGTTTGTTGCGCATTGGTTCTTAATGCCGCAGACAAACGGTTCACGCTGGTAATCGATGCTGGTCACGGCGGTCACGATGCCGGTGCCGTAGGCAATTTCTCCAAGGAAAAGAACATAAATCTCAACGTTGCACTCGCTTTCGGACGGTATGTGGAGCAAAACTGCCCCGACGTGCGCGTCGTATACACCCGGAAAACCGACAAGTTTGTGCCGCTTCATGAGCGTGCAAACATCGCCAACCGCAACAAGGCCGACCTCTTCGTGTCCATACACACCAACGCTCTGCCCGGCGGACGCACCGCTCGCGGACTGGAAACATACACTTTGGGTATGCACAGGGCGGCAGACAACCTCGACGTGGCTAAGCGTGAGAACTCGGTAATCCTCGTGGAAAAGGACTATAAGCAGCACTATGAGGGTTTCGACCCCAACTCTGCTGAGAGCTATATCATGTTCGAGTTTCTGCAAGACCGCAACATGGCGCAGAGCGTTGACCTCGCACGGATGGTGCAACGCCGCACTTGCGCCACGGCCAACCGACCGGACAAGGGGGTGAAGCAGGCTGGTTTCCTTGTGCTGCGCGAGACTTCAATGCCCAGTTGTCTGATAGAATTGGGTTTTATCACCACCTCCGACGAGGAGCAACTGCTGAACACGGAGAGCGGAATAGACAATCTCGGACGCGGAATATACCTCGCTTTCGTTGACTACCGCAACAAGTACGACCGGCAAATCACCGTTCCTTTCCAACCAGTAGACGAGGAAAAGACGGAGGAGCAGCCCGCTGAAACCAAGAAAGAAACCTCAAAGAAGTCGCGGAAGGAAAAGAAACAAACTTCGCAGACGGTGATTGAGGAACTTGCAAACGCGAGAAACGCTGAACAAACGGCCACTACACGTGGTGCGGAAGCCGACACAAAGCCTGCGGAAGCTGCTCCTGCGGCAACGAAGACGCAGACTATGCCTTCTGAAACGGTCAAAAGGACTTCGGAAACGACTCGGAGAAGTTCTGAAACAAGTCGAAAAACGTCTGAAAACAGTGGAAGCAAGTCTTCGGAAACGGACAATCGACCTATATTTAAGGTGCAGATTCTCGCAAGCAGTCGTCAGTTGGCCAAGGGCAATGCGCAGTTTAAGGGCGAGGAAGGTGCGGATTATTACGTTGAAAACGGTCTGTATAAATACACCATAGGTTCTTCTACCGACTACAATGAGATATATAGAACGCGCAAGGCTCTGCTGGAAAAGTTTCCCGAAGCGTTCATCATCGCGTTCAAAGGCGGCAACAAGACCGATGTGGTGCAGGCAATAAGAGAGTTTAAGAACAATAGAAACAAACGCTAAAACGGCAATATAAAGTATGAAAAAGGAGTTGCAGATAGCCCTCGTGGCGATACTTGGAGTGATCGTACTGTTCTTCGGTATGAGGTTTCTCAAGGGGCTAAGCCTCTTTTCCGCGGCAAACACGTTCTACGCATCGTTTAAGGACATCAGCGGAATGACCAAGTCGAGTCCGGTATATGCCAACGGTTTCAAGGTGGGAACGGTGGCTGACATCGACTATGACTACACTAACCGTGGCAATATCGTGGTGGAACTTGACCTCAAGAAGGAGTTTCAGCCACCCAAGGGCACCGTTGCGGAAATCGCCAGCGACCTCATGGGCAACGTGAAGGTGGTGCTCGTGTTGCCTCACGAAGTGGACGGCATCATGACTGAGGGCGACACAATCAGCGGAGACATAGCCCGCGGCATGATGGACAAGGCTGCCGGAATGGTGCCGACAGTAGAAAAAATGTTGCCGAAGCTCGACTCCATAATGGCAAGTCTCAATGCTTTGCTTGCCGACCCGGCCGTACGCAACTCGCTGCACAACGTGGAACAGATCACGAACGACCTCACCGTGACTACCAAGCAGGTGAACTCGCTCATGAAACAGATGAACGGAAAGATGCCAAGCTTACTGGCTAAGGCTGACAATACGCTCGGAAACACCGAAAAACTGACGCAGAATCTCAGCGAAATCAATGTGGCTGCGACCATGGCAAAGGTGGATGCTACGCTCAACAACGTGCATGAGATGACCGAAAAGCTCAACAGCAACGAGGGAACTCTCGGACTTCTGATGAAGGACCCACAGCTCTACAACAACCTGACGAACACTATGCGTGACGCGGACTCGCTGGTTGTTGACCTGAAAGCTCATCCGAAACGATATGTACACTTCTCTCTTTTCGGCAGAAAGGACAAATAATATAAAGGTAAACGGTATATCCTTTGAAGATAAAAGGCATATACTTTGAAGGCAAACGGCCAGTTCGCATTTTGTGAATTGGCCGTTTATTTTGTCTAAATAACTTCTACATGTTTTCGTTATCGCCCAAACGTGTAGAAAACATTGATACAAAAAGCATTGTAAGTCATTGGTGGAAGTTCGCAAGTCATAGCCTTGTCGTTCGCAACTATACCGTCAACCGTTTGGAAAACAAACGTTTAGCCCCGTAAAATCGTTATTTTTACATCTGCAACGCTTAGACTAACCTAATTTTCCCAATACCAAACGGTTATGTAAATATGTCAATCTAAACACCCGACATAAGGATTTGTCTAATTGAAAAAAATGTGCGATATTTGCAGTCCGAAAAACAAACTACCTATTCCACGGGTAGATAACGACTTTCAATAGCATCATAATGCCAGCAAACCATAAGGAGCTCTGGGACAAAAGCCTTGCGTTGATTAAGGAAAATGTAACAGAGCAGCAGTTCAAGACGTGGTTCTCCACCATTGTCTTCGAGGCTTACACCCCCGGAGACCACACACTGTTGGTTCAGGTACCGAGCAACTATGTCTACGAGTATCTGGAACAGCACTACGTGGGACTGCTTAGCAAGGTGCTGACACGCTGCTTTGGCACAAGTGTCAGGCTGAAATACCGCATTGTGACCGACAAGGAGCACAACTTGTCGCAGGACATTGAGGGTGACGAACCGCTAACTATCGCCGCGCCGAAGCCGGTAACGAGAGCCAACAGGGCTCCCTCGGTGCTGGATGCAGCCGTTCCGCAGGATCTGAACCCGCAACTCAATCCCAGAAAGACGTTCGCCAACTACATAGAGGGCGCAAGTAACAAGCTTCCGCGCACCATTGGCGTGTCAATAGCCGAGCATCCAGGCAAGTCAACGTTCAATCCATTCTTTATATATGGCCCGTCCGGTTGCGGAAAGACGCATCTTGTCAATGCCATTGGAGTGCGTTGCAAGGAGCTGTACCCCCAGAAACGTGTGCTATATGTCAGTGCGCGCCTCTTCCAAGTGCAGTTTACCGATGCTGTAAGGCAGAATGTCACCAACGATTTCATCAATTTCTACCAGTCAATCGACCTGCTTATTGTCGATGACATACAGGAATGGGCTACGGCAACGAAGACTTTGGACACGTTTTTCCATATCTTTAACCACCTTTTCCGCAACGGTAAGCAGATTATCTTGGCCAGTGACCGTCCTCCAGTGGACCTCCAAGGTATGAAAGACCGCCTGCTCACGCGCTTCAGTTGCGGACTTATTGCCGAATTGGAGAAGCCTAACGTGCAGCTATGCGTTGACATACTGAACACAAAGTGCCGCCGCGACGGTCTGAAGATACCGGCTTCCGTCATCCAGTTCATCGCTGAGACCGCCAATGGCAGCGTTCGCGACCTGGAAGGCGTGGTCAATTCGCTCCTAGCTTACTCGGTTGTGTACAACAGCAACATCGATATGCGTTTGGCGGAGCGCGTGATAAAGCGTGCAGTCAAGGTGGATGACCATCCTCTCACGGTGGATGACATTCTCGAAAAGGTGTGTCGCCACTACAGTGTGACCCAACAGAGTGTGCTAAGTCGTAGCCGCAAGCGTGATTACGTTATCGTTCGTCAGTTGTCAATGTACTTCGCGCAGAAGTATACCAAGATGCCGGCATCGCGAATTGGGCAGCTTATTGGCAACAGAGACCACTCCACCGTTGTTCACAGCTGCTCTACCATACAGCAAAGGCTGAAGAACGACAAAGCTTTCGAGGCAGAAGTTGCAAGCATCGAAAACTCTTTCAAGCTGAAACTCAACTAAACAATTATTGTAAAGGCAGTGCAAAGACGTTGCGTCTGTTGCGTTGCTTGTAGGAGGTACGACGCCCTCGCCGTACCAAATAGGTCTTTTGAATATGCTTTTATAGCTTGTTTTTACTCACGAATGGTACGGTGAGGGCACCGTACCTCCTACGAAATGCCTTTTAGCCAGGCCGCATACATCTTTTATTCATACGAGATTGACGTGTAAAGAGATATCGAAGCCATACTAAAGAGGCGGAGAAGCCGGTGCGTTGTGCACGGTTTCTCCGCCTTTTTTGGTTTGTTGCGCTGAGGCAAAAGGTGGGGTTTTAGAGGTTAACGTTGACTGCTACGCCTGCAATGACCCATATTCCGGGCTGCGGAACCTGGCCGAAGTCGTAGTAAGTCTTGTTGAACAGGTTGTTAGCCTCGACATATACCTTCCAAGAGTCGGCGTTCCACGAGGCGCGGGCGTCCGTGATGGCATACGGAGCGAAGCCTCTTACGGAGCCGTCGGCATCGGTAAACGTGCCGCAACGCTCCTGGAAACGGTACTTCACCGTGAGGTTGAGCCGTTGCCAAGGGTTCATCTCCAACGATGCGGTGGCCTTGTGGCGAAGGTATTCCAGTGTGGAACGGCTCTGGATGTTGCCCGGTTCGTCTTTCGACTGGCTTATATAATTGTAAGAAACGTCCAGACGGCGCAGGAAACTCTGCGACGGAATGAGCCGTTTCAGGTCGAAAGCCATCGAAGCGGCAACGCCTACGGAGTTGATCTTGGTGAAATTCACCGATTGCCACACCGCGTCGTCACCCTCATCCGTGCGCCTTATCCAGTCTATCATGTTCGTTCCGTGGTTGTAGTAAACGCACAGCGAAGCGTCAACACCGCCACCTCTGAACTTCACGCCGCCTTCAACAGCCTGAAGTTCCTCCGGTTTCAACCTCTTGTCAGCCTTGTGTCCGCCTACGGAATAGTACAACTCCGTGACCGAAGGCATGCGCAGCGACGAGTTGTACGACGCATACACCTTCCACGCCTGGCCTATACGGTAGCTCATGTCGATGCCCGGATAAACGCGCATGTTCATGTTGCTCCACGAGTTCTTCACCGCCACGATGCCAGCCGAGAGAGTGAAGCGGTCGAGGATGACGTTGTGTTCAAGGACGAAGCTGATGTTGGTGCGGTTGAGACCGTAGTTGTAGTAGCGGTCGGTGCCCTTTATGTGCTTCGGATCGTCGAGTTGTTCACCGAGATTGGTGCTCACGAGATCCTCATTGCGCAGTTCGGCGCACACAGCCGTGCGTCCTGCAATCCAGTCGAAGTAAGTGTTGAGATTGATGCCGTACACATCGGTGCGGTGATAATTGTACGGAACCTTGTTTATCAATGCGTCGTCGCCTCGGCAAAGTTCGAAGCGGTCAACGTTTCTGTTCCAGAAGATAGACGGTTTCAGGTGCAACCGTCCCCGTTTGTTCTCCGCCTGTATGGCGGTAAACGTCTTGAAAGTGTGCTCAAACTGGTCGTCGTATTTCGCACTGTAGAAAGTGTTTGAGCCGAAATCCTTTATGCTCAATCCAGCGTGCCACTTCACGCTGACGTCATTGTCGGAGTAGGAACCCTGGTAAAAAGCCTTTCCGCCGTAGAAGTCGGCGTTGAGACCACCCTGCTTGTTGCGGCTGTAACCGTCGGAGCGAGTGTAGCTGCCCGATAGCTGGTTGTTCCACTTGCCGCTCACGGCGTTTATCCTTGCCCCGGCGTTGGCGTAGCCGTAGCTTCCGCCCTCGACGCGTGCCGAAACCGAACTTTCGGGAGCCTGTTTGGTGACGATGTTTATCGCCCCGACGAGCGACGACGTGCCATAGACGCGTCCTGCGGGACCCTCAAGCACCTCAATCCGCTCTATTTCGCTGATGTCTGCCGGTATGTCAAAGGCGTTGTGCCCCGTCTGCGGGTCGCAGATGTTGATACCGTTCAGCAGGATGGCTATCTGTTCGCAGGTGCCTCCACGTATGCTGATGTCGGTTTGCGCCCCAATCGGGCCACGCTGTCTGACATCAACTCCCGAAGCGAACTTCAGCAGGTCGTTGACACTTTGCACCGGAGCGGCCTGGATGGCCTCCTTGTCCAGTACAGTTACGATTCTCGCAGCCTGACTTGCGGTCATAGGGGCTCGTGTCCCCGTCACGCTGACCTCATCGAGCAGCAGTTCCCTGTCGGTTTTCATCACGGTGTCCGTCGGGATTGGCTGTACCCCAATGCCCTCGGCGTGTGCGTGCGACAGAGTGGCTGCGCTCAGGACGGAGATCAACACCTCACGTCCAAGGCAGGCGAAGAGCGAATAGCCCTTGTTTCCGAAATGGTGGAACACGAGCACTTCGCGCTTAATGAAACTGTTTTTACACATAAGTTATTAAAATATGATGTCCTGCGGTTGGCGCAAGACGGGTGCAAAGGTAGTGTTTTATGGCCGTGTGGCAAAGGCTTGGGCTAACAACCTGCCCGGTTGGTTTTTGTAACTATGCCAATTAGACATCGTAAATGGGCCACTTAGCACCCGTAACTAGGCCATTTACGACCCGTAAGTGGGCCACTTACGAGGCGTAAATGGGCCACTTTTTGAAACAACTGGGCATCAGAGAGTTATAAAGCCGAGTTTTTGTCATGTAAAAAGGATGCGTTGAGCGATGTCAAACGGACGATATGAGATATATAAACGATACGGAAAGGTGTCAAAAACGACCGTGATTTTTCTTTTGAAAACAATGATAAAGCACAGTAGACGTTGTGAAATAATACGACAAAAGGGATACGCGGTTGCCTTTTTCGTACGATTGATGCGACGAGGGCACCGTATCTCCTAATGTCTGTGCCTAGTGTTTGCGCAGAAGAAGCGGAAAAATCTGTTAATCTTTGGTGGTTTTTGTCGGCGACAATGTCATTTGTG
>CAVKVO010000127.1:0-7428 GCA_963659575.1 Prevotella sp. CAG:1031 | reverse complement strand
CAGATAAACGGCGACAAAGACCTGCCTGTGGAGAACGTGAACATAGAGAACCTCAGCGTGGACACGGTGCGCAAGTACACCACAAAGGCGGTAAACGTAAACGGACTGCACGTGAAAAACGTGCGATGGGACAAGTTTCTCGGTGAGAAGAAAAAGAAATAGCTCTCGTTTGTTAGGCGTTTCCCGGTCATAACTACGGCTTCTCTCGCGCGCACGTGCGTACATTCTATATAATATATACGCAGGATGCGACGACTTGGCTTAGTAGGCGCTGCGTCCTCGCTGCGCCCTTGGCTATGGGAAGGCACAGGGCAGTGCGCGCATAGGAGGGTTGCCGCCCTCGGCTACCCATCGCTCGATAGAGCGAAAGCATATTCGTTGCGGCACGAAATTTGAGGCAGTAATTTGTGCGAACCGATTATAATGTTTAATTTTGTGTGCCGGATAATTCCGACAATACCAATGCTTTTCCCATTATGATATATACAGTAACTGCCCCAAAAACGCTTGACGCTCAGGTGAATCTACCTGCTTCGAAGAGCATAAGCAACCGTGCGCTGATAATAAGTGCGCTCGCGGGAAGCACAACTCCGCCGCAGAACCTCTCTGACTGCGACGATACGGAGGTGACTGTGGCCGCACTGCGCGACAAACCCGATGTGATCGACATCAAAGCTGCCGGCACTGCCATGCGCTTCCTTACCGCCTATCTCGCCGCAACGCCCGGTAGTCACACCATCACCGGTACGGAGCGGATGAAGCACCGGCCGATAAAGGTGCTCGTGGATGCCCTGCGCTATCTCGGAGCCGACATCACTTACGTGGGCGAAGAGGGATTTCCGCCCCTGCGCATCAACGGCAAGGCTCTCGAAGGCGGCAGTCTGACCGTGCCGGGCAACATCAGTTCGCAGTATATCTCGGCACTGCTCATGATAGCACCCGTGCTGAAAAACGGCCTTACTCTCCACCTTGACGGCGAAATCATATCGCGCCCGTACATCGACCTGACGCTTTCGCTCATGGCATCCTACGGTGCCGATGCGGAATGGAGCGACATGGACACCATTACCGTGCGCCCCAAGCCATACGTGGTGCGCCCCTACCTGATAGAAAACGACTGGAGCGCAGCCTCATACTGGTATGAAATGATGGCCATCGGCGGCGGACGCGACAGTCGCGTGGCTCTCGACGGACTTGCCGACGGCAGTAGGCAGGGCGATTCGTCGGTGCGCTACATCTTCAGTTTGCTTGGTGTCGACACCACCTTTGCCGTTCAGAAGTCGGACATGCCCACTTCGGTCACTCTAAGGTGTACGGGACGCCGACTTCCCCGGCTGGAATACGACTTCGTGAACTCGCCCGACTTGGCGCAAACGTTCGTTGTGTGCTGCGTGGCCATGGACATAAAGTTCCGCTTCACGGGATTGCAGACGCTCAAGATAAAGGAAACCGACCGCATAGAGGCTCTCAAGACCGAGCTACGCAAGTTTGGCTATGTCGTAAGCGACGTTGACGGACGCGAACTGGTGTGGAATGGCGAGCGCTGTGAGCCTGATGCCAATCCCGTGGTCAGTACCTACGACGACCATCGCATGGCTTTGGCCTTCGCTCCGCTGGCATTCAAGTTCGGCAAGGTGCGCATAGAGCATCCCCAAGTGGTCACCAAATCCTATCCTTCCTACTGGGACGACCTGCGCAAAGTGGGTTTCACGGTGGAGGAGAGCGAGGACTGAACGCACTAAACGTCTACGGATATGGTCACGATATGTATCATCGCCCTCATCGTATTGCTCGTTTTGGCTCTGGCCGCACGGCGTTTTCTCGGCGCAAACAGCGTTTCTGCGCCCACTGACTCCTGCTCTTCATGTACCTCAGACGGCGGAAAATGCGCCCACGATTGCATGGTTGAGGCGGCGGTGAAGCCTGTGGAGTACTACGACGACGAGGATTTGGACGCCTATCAAGGCCGACCGTCTGACGGATACACCGACACAGAGGCCGAAGAGTTCCGCTATGTGCTCTACACCATGCGCCCCGACGAGGCTGAAGGCTGGAGTCGCAGTCTTTCTGTCAGGGGGATAAACGTGCCGGACCAGCTGAAGGACGAACTGATGATGCTCATTGCCGACACGAGGTCGGACTCTTGAACAGCATCATCGGTGACGTTGAGGCTGCATATCCGCTAACTTTCCAATTCGAAATGTCCATAATAGAATATTCATTCTTCCAGAACGCCCTGCTCGGAAGCCTGCTCGCCAGTGTGCTGTGCGGCTTTGTGGGCACGTATATCGTGGCGCGCCGACTCGTGTTCATCAGTGGCGGCATCACCCATGCGTCGTTTGGCGGCATCGGTCTGGGCGTACTCTTCGGACTCAATCCCATACTTTCGGCCATGGTGTTTGCCGTTGGCAGTGCCTGTGGCGTGCAGTGGCTGTCGCAGCGTGGCCGCATACGCGAAGATTCCGCCATAGCCGTGTCGTGGACTCTGGGCATGAGCGTGGGCATCATCTGCTGTTTCCTCACGCCGGGGTTCATGCCCGATTTGTCAGCCTATCTGTTTGGCAACATTCTCACGATAGGTTCCGCCGATTTGTGGTTGCTTGGCGTGCTGGCAGTGGTTGTTGCGGTGCTGTTTTCTCTGCTCATGCGCACCATAGTCAGCGTGGCTTTCGACCCCGTGTTCGCTCGTTCGCAACATCTGCCGGTGGCGTTTGTGGAGTATATGATGATGGCTGTCACGGCCATGACCATCGTTTCCACACTGCGCATGGTGGGCATAGTGCTCGCAATGGGACTGCTCACGATACCGCAGATGACGGCTAACCTCTTCACATACGACTTCCGGCGCATGATTGTGCTTAGCATTGCGTTCGGTTTCCTCTATTGTGTGGCTGGTCTGGCGGTGTCTTTCTGGCTCAATGTGCCGTCGGGAGCGTCGATAATCTTCGTCTCCATAATCATTTATGCCGCACTGAAAACAATAAAAGCGGTGGTTTACAAGTTAAAGAAGTGTGGGGAAGTGCAATAGAACACATATTATAATAGTGCTTTTCGCCGTGGTCGCGTTGGCCGTGGCGGGCTGCTCCACGCAGAAAAACACCGGTCGCACTCGCTGGTGGCACTCTTTCAATGCCCGTTACAACACATTCTATAACGGCAACCAGGCGTTTATCGACGGTTCTCTGGAGAAAGAGAAAGGCAACAAGGACAACTTTACGGAACTCATTCCGATGTATACCGTGGGCAACAAGGCGAGCCGCGACCTCGGTAAGGCCAATTTTGACCGCGCAATAGAGAAGTGCGAGAAGGCCATAAAGCAACATAGCATAAAGAAGCGTCCGGAATGGACCAAGAGTCGGCGCAAAACAGCCAAGGATATTGAGTGGTTGTCGCGACGGGAGTACAATCCGTTTCTGTGGAAGGCGTGGTTGCTTATGGGTAAGTCGCAGTTTCAGAAGGGTCAGTTCGACGAGGCGGCTGCCACATTCTCCTATATGTCGAGGCTGTATGCCACACAACCTGCCATCAACGGCGTCGCCCGTGCGTGGCTGGCCAAGAGTTACTGTGAACTGGGCTGGCTCTACGATGCCGAAGACGTGATAGTAAAGATGCGTCGCGACACGATGCACTACCGCGCAGTGGCCGACTGGGACTGCACCTATGCCGACTATTACGTGCGCAACGGGCAGTATTCCGAGGCGGTACCGTATCTCCGCAAGGCCATAAAGCATGAGGGCAGGCGGCAGCAACGGGCGCGCTTGTGGTATCTGATGGGTCAGGTGCAGGCAAAACTCGGCAACCGCAACGAGGCATACAAGGCTTACAAGCGCGTGGTGCGCCAGAATCCGCCCTACGAAGTGGAGTTCAACGCCCGTATAGCGCAGACTGAGGTGATGGCAAAGGGCAGGACGAAGCAGATGATAAGGCGGTTGCGCCGCATGGCTGCGTCGGATAAGAATAAGGAATATCTCGATCAGGTGTATTATGCCATAGGAAACATATACCTGACCGTGCGTGATACCACCAACGCCATTGCCGCTTACGAACAGGGAAACACCAAGGCAACGCGCAGTGGCATTGAGAAAGGTGTGCTGTTGCTGCATCTTGGCAACCTCTACTGGGACAAGGAGAAGTACAGCGACGCCAAACGTTGCTACGGTGAGGCCATCGGACTGCTCGACAAGGAGCGTCCTGACTATGAGGAACTGTCCAGTCGCTCGAAGGTACTCGACGAGTTGGTGCCGTTCACCGATGCTGTCTATCTGCAAGACTCGCTGCAAACGCTTGCCGCAATGCCTGAGGCTGACCGCAACAAGGCCATCGACAGGGTGATTGAAGCCTTGAAACGTAAGGAAAAGGAGGAGAAACGTGCTGCTCAGGAGGCTGAGGCCAACAAGCAACAGCAGGCTCAAGGTGCCGTGGGCAACCAGCAGAAGACCAACCAGTCGACCACTGACAACTCTACAACGAAGAACGGGCAGTGGTATTTCTACAACCAGATGGCGGTAAACCAGGGAAAGACGGCTTTCCAAAGCCAGTGGGGCAAGCGTGAAAACGTGGACAACTGGCAGCGGGCTAACCGTACTGTGGTCAATATGGGGCAGGATGCGGAACAGGAAACGGCCATTGCCGACTCTGTAGCGACCGTGGCTCCGACCGATTCTGTTGCAACTACGGACGACAAGAGTAAGCCTAAGGAGGAAGACCCGGCCACTGATCCGCACAAAAGGGAGTATTACTTGGCTCAAATACCGTTCACTGACGAACAGAAGGCGGCCAGCAACGCTATAATAGAGGATGGTTTGTTCAACTCTGGTGTTATATTTAAGGATAAGTTGGACAACCTTAAACTGAGCGAAAAGTCGTTGACGCGACTCACAAGTGATTATCCGGAGTACGAAAAGACTGACGAAGCGTGGTATCATCTGTTCCTTCTGTATTCGCGTCTCGGCGAAACGGCTATGGCGGATGCCTGTCTGGCGAAGTTGCAGTCGCAGTATCCTGACAGCAAGTGGACGAGTCTCTTGAGCGATCCGCACTTCGTGGAGAACTCAAAGTTCGGTGTTCACATCGAAGACTCGCTCTATGGTGCCACCTACGAGGCGTTCAAGGCCGGCCGAATGGGCGAGGTGAAGGCCAATGCAGCACTGTCGGCGGAGCGTTTCCCGTTGGGTTACAACCGCGCGAAGTTCATTTTCATCGACGGACTTGGCCTGCTTGACGATGGCGATGGCAATGGTTGCGTGGAGAAAATGAAGCAGGTGGTGGAGAAATATCCCGATAGTGAGGTGACGGAGATGGCTGGTATGATTATAAAAGGTGTACAGGCAGGACGCACACTTCATGGAGGTAAGTTCGATTTGGGCGACATTTGGTCGCGCCGAGGCGTTAACATGACTGCGGCAGACTCCACGTCTGCGGATACTCTGAGCACCGAACGCAACACGGGATTCATCTTCATGCTGGCTTGTCGTGCCGATTCCGTCAACACAAACCAACTGCTTTACGACCTCGCGAAGTACAATTTCAGCAACTTTCTCGTGCGCAACTTTGACATATCTGTCGAAGACGACGGTGGCATCTGCCGCATGATGATACGTGGATTCCTGAGTTACGATGAGGCACTGCAGTATGCACGACTGCTATATGCCGAAAAGGACATGACAGATAGGCTCCGCGGTTGTCGCAGGATAATAATTAGCGAGGAAAACCTGAAGCTTCTCGGTTCGAAATACAGCTACACGGACTACGAAAACTTCTTTGAGAAGGCTTTCGCACCGCTGCAAATAAGCAATGAACAGTTGCTTAACATACCCGAAAGCGTTGAGCAGGAGAAGGAAAAGGAAGAGTTGCCGGAAGAGAATGATGACTTCCTGAACGGCAATGGCGGCAACGGACAGCGGAACGCCGGGGATTTTGACTTTAATGACGACTTTTACAGATGAGCAACGGACTGTTATTGTGGGTTGACGATGAGATTGACCTGTTGAGAGCGCACCTTTTGTTCCTCGAAAGGAAAGGCTATGAGGTGGTAACTGTGAGCAATGGCGTTGACGCAGTGGAGCAATGCCGTCGCCAAAACTTCGACTTGGTGTTGCTCGACGAGATGATGCCGGGTCTTAGTGGCCTCGAAACGCTGCAAAAGATAAAGGAGATATTGCCGGCAGTGCCCGTGGTGATGGTGACAAAGAGTGAGGAGGAGAACATCATGGACCAGGCTATCGGGTCGAAGATAGCCGACTATCTGATAAAACCCGTCAATCCAAACCAGATATTGCTTGCTCTGAAGAAGAACATACACCGCAAAGCCATCGAGACGGAGGTCACTCAGTCGGGCTATCAGCAGAGTTTCCAGCAGATAGCCATGCAGATTGGCGACTGCAGAACGTGGCAAGACTGGGTGGATGTGTACAAGAAACTCGTGCATTGGGAGCTGGAACTGAGCAGCACTGACAGCAATATGACCGAAATGTTGCGCATGCAGAAGGAGGAAGCCAACAACGGCTTTGCAAAGTTCGTGCGGAAAAACTATATGGATTGGGTTTCTGAACTTGCGCCTGGCCGACCTGGCGACAATCACCCGCTGATGAGTCCGGAGCTATTCAAGAAGAAAGTGTTCCCATTGCTCAATGCTGGCGAGAAAGTGTGCCTCATTGTGCTCGACAACTTCCGCTACGACCAGTGGCGAATGGTGGCGAAAGAGATTGGCGAAGGCTTTGAAATCAACGAAGAACTGTATCTCAGCATCCTCCCAACGGCCACTCAGTATGCGCGCAACGCCATTTTCAGCGGTCTTATGCCTAAGGCTATCGCCGATATGTTCCCCGATTTGTGGGTGGATGAGGACGAGGCGGAAGGCAAAAACCTCAATGAGGCTCCGCTAATTCAAACACAACTCGACCGCTACCGCCGTCACGACACCTTCTCTTACACCAAGATAAACGACTCAGCAGGGGCGGAAAAACTCATGCAGAAGTTCCGTCAGATGGAGAAAAACGACCTGAACGTGGTTGTGTTCAACTTCATTGACATGCTCAGCCACGCCCGTACGGAGTCGAAAATGGTGCGCGAACTGGCCAACAGTGAGTCGGCTTACCGCAGCATCACGCTGAGTTGGTTCAACCACTCGGTCATTTCCGACTTCTTCAAGATGCTTTCGCAGATTGATTGCAAGGTGATTGTCACCACAGACCACGGTTCCATCCGCGCCAGCAAGCCAGTGAAGATAATTGGAGACCGCAACACCAACACCAATCTGCGCTACAAACTGGGCAAAAACCTTAGCTACGACAGCAAGGAACTGTTTGTTATCAAGGAGCCGGGCAAGGCTTTCTTGCCGTCGCCCAACCTCAGTACGAGCTATGTCTTTGCCACTGGCGACTCGTTTTTCGCCTATCCGAACAACTACAACTACTACGTTTCGTACTA
>CAVKVO010000126.1:0-7434 GCA_963659575.1 Prevotella sp. CAG:1031 | reverse complement strand
GTAAGCGCGCTTACGTAAGCAATGGGCAGACAAACGCCATCAAAAAACTCGAAGAATGAGAGTTTTGCCCACCACAGGGTGTTTTTCCGGTTTTTGTTCACATAAGCCCCCGAGGGATACACTTCATAGGCCACGACCTCGTTTTATCAGTTTTATTCTCTTTCGCTTTGTCCGTTCTGATTTATTCCATACCTTTGCCCTCGGATAGACTCGGTAAATCGTGCGTCGTGAGCACATATACTCCGATTCTCCATGCTTTATTGCACCCATAAAAATCAGAATAAGTTTAACCGCCATCAAGAGGATAACGGATGGCAACACACACATTTTAATATATGAAGAAAGGATATGCATTTGATAGCAAAGGGCTTTTCACCCGAACATCCCTCATGCTCGTTTTTCTGCTTTGCAGCGTCATGGCTTCCGCAGAGCAAGTCGTAGTGACGCTAACCGAAGCAGGCACGCTGTCGACGAAAATCGACAGTACTCAAAAGTACACAATCACCAGTCTAAAAGTGTCCGGCCCGATCAACGGAACCGACGTGAGGTATCTGCGCGAAATGGCAGGACAGTGTATTAAATACGGCAATCCAAGCGACTATGTAGGCTCCACGGATGGCAAACTCGTTGATTTGGACTTGGCGGATGCAAACATTATAAGCGGTGGAGACGGCTATTACCTCTATGGAAATGCGTTTTTCTACACCGAGAACAATGTTTTCGGACAGCGCTTTTTTTGGGGATGCAATCTGAAGAACATAACATTGCCCAAGTCTTTGACGAGCATAGGCGAAAGTGCGTTTACCGGTTGCTCAGGTCTAACCTCCATCGTCATTCCCAATCACGTGACGAGCATTGGGAGGTATGCGTTCTCTGAATGTTCAAACTTGGCTTCTGTAGTCATTCCCAATTCCGTGACGACCATTGGCTATTCAGCATTTCTTAGTTGCGAAAAACTGACTTCCATCATCATCCCTCCATCTGTAACAAGCATTGAATGTTATGCGTTTCTCCAAAGCGTGAAAGAGGTGACACTGCAGGGAAAGACTCTGCCATCCGCCAGCTATGCCTTTGCTTTGGGTCCAAACGACGAAATAACGGTATATTGCAGAGCCTGCTTAATAGACGAGTACAAAAATAATAAAGACTGGCAAGAACTCACGAACGTAAAAACAAGGCCGTTTACCATCTCCGTCTCCGATGCCGGCATAGCCACAGGTTGCTTCTACGACGACCTCGACTTCACAAACGTGAATGGCCTAAAGGCTTATATCGCCTCCGGACAAAACTCGTCAAAGGGTACGGTGAAGCTGAAGCGTGTAAACAAAGTGCCCGCATACACAGGATTTATCGTGAAGGGCGACAAGTCTACATACGAGATACCGGCCATTGTGACCGACACAACATGTTCAAACCTGCTTGTGGGAACATTGGCGGAAACTACTCTTTCTTCCACCGATGGCTCATACACCAACTATGTATTGGGCAAAGAAGACGGCAAGGTGGGTTTCTATCTCCCTGCCGACAACTATAAACTTCCGGCAAACAAGGCTTATCTCCGTCTTCCGGCAAGTGCATCGGGAGCAAAGACCGTGATCAGCATCAACTTCGACGACGATGAAGACGGCACTACCGACATCTCTGCGGTAAAGGACATGGACGACAAGACAAACGGTCAGACGGAAATATACAATCTCAACGGTCAGCGCAAGCATAGCCTTTCAAAGGGATTGAACATCGTAAACGGCAAGAAGATATTTGTGAAATGAAAACAATGAAAACAACAACAGACATGAAAAAGGAATATACAACCCCATCCCTAAGCGTTTTGGAACTCGAATACAACGAACTTCTGTTGAGCGGAAGCAGCGGTGACGGTTCGCAAACAGAGGAAGGAGAGACTCTCGAACTTGATGTATATACCGACGAGAAGAAAAAGTATAGCGGCGACGCACTGTGATTTAAACGAAGAGTTCATGTGCATGAAGGCTGTAGTAGGCGAAGCGTCCTCGCTTTGCCCTTAGCTAAAAAGACACAAGACATAGGAGGTACGGCGCCCTCGCCATATCATTCCTGCTACAACGTTACTCTTTCGCTCTTGCGAGCGATGAATCGGCGAGGGCGCCGACCCTCCTAAGTTTGCCAACGAGCCAAGGGCAAAGCGAGGACGCTTCGCCCACCTACAGCCTTCATACTTGACCCAAAGAATGAAGGCTGTTTCTATACATTATTATATATATAGCTTCCACAAAAACCACTTGCGCAGAAAGGTGATATAAAAACAACAAGCTATCTTTCTTTGCCAATAATAGGAAATGTATTAAATTTGCACTATGAACAACGAACTGAAAAACGTCCGCTGGAGCAAGAATGTAGTGCTTGTTGACGGGGACTACGTGGACAGTGTGGCCTTTAATCTGACAGTCAATTTTGAACGTATGATTGGTCGGCGCATACCCAAGGCCGACACGGCACGGTGGATTGACTGCATCGCGCTCGACGGTGGGCTGCGCAGTGGTGACAACGAGACACAGGTGGTGTTCATTCACAGTAAGGAGCGCACCTCGCTCGAAAACTTCACTCCCGGAGACTATGCGTCGGAACTCGACGGAAAGGCGTTTAAGGACAACCTCGGCGAGTTTCTGCTGAGTTCACTGCCCGTGGAAAACGACGTGAACGGCAGCGACTTGTTTGCGGAGTCGTTAGGCGTGATATGCAACTCGGCCGACGTGAAGCGCATAATGGTTGTACCAAACGCCGAAACGTCGTGGGACAGTGTGCGCAATGCCCTGCGCTATGTGGACGACGAGGACAAGCGCATAACCGTGTTCGCCATGCAACCTATGACGGGTGGCAACTTCCGCCAGGAAATTCTTGGCTATTCACTTATGAACGCACTGGGAATAAGCGCCGACGAGATACACGAGTAGGAAAAAAGTGAAGAGTGAAGAATGAAGAGTGAAGAATTGGGAGCACCGCTTCTTCACCTATATTCATCAATATCGACAACAAAAACAAAGCAAAATAAAGACAGGAAATGGGAAGAATCTTGATGATTGGAGCCGGTGGCGTGGCCACTGTGGCGGCGTTCAAAATAGCCCAGAACGCCGATGTTTTCACCGAGTTTATGATAGCAAGCCGCCGAAAGGAAAAGTGCGACGAGATTGTCAAGGCCATCGGCAACCCGAATATAAAGACGGCACAGGTGGATGCCGACGACGTGGAGCAGCTGAAGGCTCTGTTCAACAGTTACAAACCCGAACTGGTGGTGAACCTCGCCCTACCCTATCAGGACCTCACCATCATGGACGCCTGTCTCGCTTGCGGATGCAACTATCTCGACACGGCCAACTATGAACCGAAGGACGAGGCTCACTTTGAGTACTCATGGCAGTGGGCATACAAGGACCGCTTTGAAAAGGCCGGTCTGACAGCCATCCTCGGTTGCGGTTTTGACCCGGGCGTGAGCGGAGTTTACACAGCCTATGCCGCCAAGCATCATTTCGACGAGATACAGTATCTCGACATCGTGGACTGCAACGCCGGCAACCATCACAAGGCGTTTGCCACAAACTTCAATCCGGAGATCAACATCCGCGAGATAACCCAAAAGGGTCTGTACTACAAGGACGGCAAGTGGATTGAAACCGAACCGTTGGAGATTCACAAGCCGCTCACCTACCCCAACATTGGTCCGCGCGAGAGCTATCTGCTGCACCATGAGGAGTTGGAAAGCCTCGTGAAGAACTATCCCACCATCAAACAGGCTCGCTTCTGGATGACGTTCGGACAGCAATATCTCACATATCTCGACTGCATACAGAACCTTGGCATGTCGCGCATAGACGAACTGGAGTATGAAGCTCCGCTGGCCGACAACCCTGACAAGAAGGTCAAGGTGAAGATTGTTCCGCTGCAATTCCTCAAAGCAGTGCTGCCCAATCCGCAGGAACTGGGTGAGAACTACGACGGCGAGACCAGTATCGGATGCCGCATACGCGGAATAAAGGACGGCAAGGAGCACACCTATTATATATATAACAACTGCAAGCACCAGGAGGCATACAAGGAAACGGGTATGCAGGGCGTGAGCTACACCACCGGTGTGCCGGCAATGATTGGCGCGATGATGTTCTTCAAGGGACTCTGGCGCAAGCCCGGCGTGTGGAACGTTGAGGACTTTGACCCAGATCCGTTCATGGAGCAGCTCAACAAGCAGGGACTGCCTTGGCATGAGGTGTTCGACGGTGACTTGGAACTTGCATAAGTAATGATTTTACGGTGTTGATTTTATAGAATCGCACATTACCCTAACAAAGACAACAAGATGGCAAAGGATGAGAAAATGGAAGCATTGCAGGAGGGCAAACTCAAAGCTCTTCAGGCTGCAATGTCCAAGATAGAAAAGGATTTCGGCAAAGGGTCGATAATGAAACTCGGCGACGAACAGATTGAAGATGTCGACGTGATACCCACTGGCAGCATTGCCCTTAACGCTGCTTTGGGCGTAGGCGGATACCCACGCGGAAGAATAATAGAGATTTATGGTCCGGAGTCTTCAGGAAAGACTACGCTCGCCATACACGCCATAGCCGAAGCGCAAAAGGCTGGAGGCATTGCGGCGTTTATCGATGCGGAGCACGCTTTCGACAGATTCTATGCTGAAAAGCTCGGTGTGGATGTCAACAACCTGTGGATTTCGCAGCCCGACAACGGTGAACAGGCTCTCGAAATAGCCGACCAGCTGATACGTTCGTCTGCAATAGATATATTGGTGGTCGACTCCGTGGCCGCTCTTACTCCCAAAAAGGAGATTGAGGGCGACATGGGCGACAGTGCAGTGGGTTTGCAGGCACGACTGATGAGTCAGGCTCTGCGCAAACTGACCAGCACAATCAGCAAGACCAACACCACGTGCATATTCATCAACCAGCTCCGCGAGAAGATTGGTGTGGTGTTTGGCAACCCCGAAACAACCACTGGTGGTAACGCTCTGAAGTTCTACTCCAGCGTGAGACTTGACATACGCCGCGTGTCGAGCATCAAAGACGGCGACACCGTGATAGGCAACCAGGTGCGTGTAAAGGTGGTGAAGAACAAGGTGGCTCCCCCATTCCGCAAGGCGGAGTTTGAAATCACGTTCGGCGAAGGCATATCCAAGATTGGCGAAATCGTTGATTTGGGTGTCAACTACGGCATAATCCAAAAGAGTGGCAGTTGGTTCTCCTACGACGGATCGAAACTGGCACAGGGACGCGACGCCACAAAGGCACTCTTGAAGGACAATCCCGAACTGTGCGACGAACTGGAAAAGCTCATAATGAACGCCATTAGTGACGGAGAAAAATAATTTTTGGTGCAATATTTATAACACCGCCCTACCCTTACAGCAGTCATCGCACTGCCAAACACAGGCCGTTTGTCATACGCAAACGGCCTGTATGCGTTCTGAATATGACAAGTTGTCACACCTTTTCGCCACCCCAGGTCTTTGGCATACGCTTTGCAATAATGATGTCGAACCTGTTTGACGGGTTCACCACATAACAAGATTACAAATAATAAAAAACAAGAATACAATTATGGGAAAGATTATTGGAATAGACCTGGGAACAACAAACTCGTGTGTTGCCGTATTCGAAGGCAACGAACCGATAGTGATAGCCAACAGCGAAGGCAAGCGTACCACTCCTTCTGTGGTAGGTTTCGTTGAAGGCGGTGAGCGCAAAATTGGCGATCCTGCCAAGCGTCAGGCCATCACAAACCCGAAGAACACAGTGTACAGTATCAAGCGCTTCATGGGTGAGACCTATGCACAGTGCGAAAAGGAAACAAGCCGCGTGCCCTTCTCGGTGGTAAACGAAGGCGGTTATCCGCGCGTTGACATCGACGGCCGCAAATATACTCCGCAGGAAATCTCGGCAATGGTGCTTCAGAAGATGAAGAAGACCGCTGAGGACTATCTCGGACAGGAAGTCACGGATGCCGTTATCACCGTTCCTGCATACTTCTCTGACTCTCAGCGTCAGGCCACAAAGGAAGCTGGACAGATAGCCGGACTCAATGTGCGCCGTATCGTGAACGAGCCTACTGCAGCTGCACTGGCCTACGGTGTGGACAAGGCCAACAAGGACATGAAGATTGCCGTGTTCGACCTCGGTGGCGGTACGTTCGATATCTCCATTCTTGAGTTTGGCGGCGGTGTGTTTGAGGTGCTCTCCACCAACGGTGACACTCACCTCGGTGGTGACGACTTCGACCAGGTGATTATCGACTGGCTCGTACAGGAGTTCAAGAACGACGAGGGTGCCGACCTGACTTCCGACCCGATGGCAATGCAGCGTCTGAAGGAAGCTGCCGAGAAGGCCAAGATCGAGTTGTCAAGCTCTACATCTACAGAGATCAACCTGCCTTACATCATGCCGGTTGGCGGTGTTCCAAAGCACTTGGTTAAGACCTTGACCCGTTCTAAGTTTGAGCAGTTGGCCCACAACCTCATCCAGGCTTGTCTCGTGCCTTGCCAGAACGCTATACGCGACGCTAAGTTGACAACAGCCGACATCGACGAGGTGATTCTCGTGGGAGGTTCCAGCCGTATACCTGCAGTGCAGACTTTGGTGAAGAACTACTTTGGCAAAGAGCCTTCAAAGGGCGTTAACCCCGACGAGGTGGTAGCCGTAGGTGCCAGCATCCAGGGTGCCATATTGAACAAAGAAGGTGGCGTGGGCGACATCGTGCTGCTCGACGTAACTCCTTTGACCCTCGGTATTGAGACCATGGGCGGTGTGATGACCAAGCTTATCGACGCCAACACAACCATACCTTGCAAGAAGAGCGAGGTGTTCTCTACCGCAGCCGACAACCAGACAGAGGTGACTATCCACGTGCTGCAGGGCGAACGTCCTATGGCCGCACAGAACAAGAGCATCGGACAGTTCAACTTGACCGGCATCGCTCCCGCTCGTCGTGGCATCCCACAGATTGAGGTGACGTTCGACATCGACGCCAACGGTATATTGAAAGTGTCTGCCAAGGACAAGGCCACTGGCAAGGAGCAGGCAATACGTATCGAGGCTTCGTCAGGTCTGAGCAAAGAAGAAATCGACCGCATGAAGGCAGAGGCAGAGCAGAACGCCGCAGCCGACAAAGCCGAGCGCGAGAAGATTGACAAGCTCAACCAGGCTGACTCGATGATATTCACCACCGAGAACTTCCTGAAGGACAACGGCGACAAGATTCCGGCTGACAAGAAGCCCGGCATCGAGCAGGCTCTCCAGCAGCTCAAGGACGCTCACAAGGCCGCTGATGTGGCAGCCATCGACAGTGCCATCAACAACCTCAACACCGTGATGCAGGCTGCCAGCCAGCAGATGTACCAAGGCGGTCAGCAGGCTGGTCCTCAGGGCGGTGCCCAGGGCGCACAAGGTGCTCAGA
>CAVKVO010000125.1:0-7441 GCA_963659575.1 Prevotella sp. CAG:1031 | reverse complement strand
CCGGGCCACTACCTATTATTATTATGTCGGTGTTCATGAATGAAGTTTTTGGGAATAAATGTGGAAGTTCTTGGAGATAAATGCAACTTTCGGTTGTCGGAGAGGAGAAACGCGCAGTCACAAAAAACGAAAGCGGCAGAGCCAATCCGCGCGATAATGCTTGCGGATAAGGCTCTGCCGCCAATATCAATTAGCTTCTTTCTGCGAAGCAACCATCTGCTTGTAGGTCACGATGGGGCTCTTTGCCGCCAACACATCGTCAACACGGCCTATCGGAGTGTTGTGCGGAGCACTCTTAACCACCTCCGGATCGGTCTTAGCTTCCTCTGCTATGCGGCGCATAACGGCGATGAAACCGTCGATAGTGTCCTTGCTCTCGTTCTCAGTAGGCTCAATCATGAGCGACTCGTGGAACAGTAACGGGAAGTAAATCGTAGGAGCGTGATAGCCATAGTCGAGCAAACGCTTGGCAATGTCCATCGTAGTCACGCCTGTAGACTTATCCTTCAGACCGTTGAACACGAACTCGTGCTTGCAAAGTCCGTCGATAGGCAGTTCGTAAACGTCCTTCAGCGACTCCTTAATGTAGTTGGCGTTGAGCGTAGCCAACGGACCTACCATCTTCAGGTTCTCGCGTCCAAGGGTAAGAATGTAGGCGTAGGCACGCATAAGCACTGCGAAATTGCCGTGATACGGGCCAACCGAAGTCTCACATTCGCCCGGAAGGAACTGCTCAAGTCCTTTTCTCACACCTACAGGACCTGCACCGGGACCGCCTCCACCGTGCGGTGTGGAGAACGTTTTGTGCAGGTTGATGTGCATAACGTCGAAGCCCATGTCGCCCGGACGTGCCGCTCCCAACATGGGATTGAGGTTGGCACCATCGTAATACAGCAAGGCTCCGCAAGCGTGAACGAGCTTCTCTATCTCGGGAATGGCCTTTTCAAAGAGTCCAAGTGTGTTGGGATTGGTCATCATCATGGCGGCCACGGTGTCGTCGAGCAGTCCCTTCAGGTCTTCAACATCGACGATTCCCTCGGGTGTACTCTTCACTTCCACCACCTCAAGACCGCACACAGCAGCCGAAGCAGGGTTGGTTCCGTGAGCTGAATCGGGCACAATCACCTTGGTTCTCTTCGAGTCGCCACGGCTCTCGTGGTAACTTCTTATCACCATAAGACCGGTCAGCTCTCCGTGAGCACCTGCAAAGGGATTGAGAGTGAACTTGCTCATGCCTGCTATCTCGGCAAGTGCATGGTCAAGACCCTCGCAAACCTTGAGCGCACCCTTGCAAGTAGACTCCGGCTGAAGCGGATGCAAGTCAGCGAAGTCGGCCATTGCCGCAACCTCTTCGTTGATGATGGGGTTGTATTTCATGGTGCAACTGCCCAACGGATAGAACCCGTTGTTCACTCCAAAGTTGTTTTCGCTATGGTTGGTGTAGTGTCTTACCACCGTCATCTCGTCACATTCAGGCAGTGCAGCGTCCTCTTTGCGGCGCAGTTCTGTCGGTATGTTATGTTCGCCGAAACGGTTTTTGGGCAGAGAGTAGCCCTTACGACCCTCGTGCGACAGTTCAAAGATAAGATTACCGTATAGTTTGTTGTTCATGGCTCAGATGGTTTCAATTAGTTTGTCAATCTCTTCCTTCGTGCGTTTCTCCGTAACGGCAAACATGATTGTGTCGTCGGCCACCTTTATGCCGCCGAATATGCCGTTGTCGATGAAGCGTTGTTGAAGTGCATCCACGTCGCCGTCGTACTTTACGCAGAACTCATTGAAGAACGGACGGTCGAAAGCCAACTTGAAATGGCCTGTGGCAACGAGGCGTTCGCACAGGTAGTGAGCACCTGAGTACGACAGTTCGGCAGCCTCTTTCACGCCTTCCTTGCCCATGACCGACATGTATATCGTGACGAAAAGAGCCATCAAGCTCTCGTTTGAGCAGATGTTTGATGTAGCTTTCTGCCTTCTTATGTGTTGTTCGCGTGCTTGCAGCGTCAACACGAACGCCCTTTGACCGCGGTTGTCCTTGGTCATACCGACGATACGTCCGGGCATTTTGCGCATCAACTTGTCCTTGCAGCACATGTAACCCACCGACGGGCCACCGAAACTCATGGGTATGCCGAGGCTCTGTCCGTCACCTACGGCAATGTCTGCGCCCCATTCGCCCGGAGTCTTCAGCACTGCGAGGTCGGCAGCCACGCTGTTCATTATCAAGAGAGCCTTGTTGGCGTGAGCCAAGTCGGCAAATCCGTCGTAGTCTTCCACCACTCCGTAGTAGTTAGGCTGCTGCACGAGCACTCCTGCGATGCCGCCCTGCACAATCTTTGCGGCAAGGTCGTCCTTGTCCGTTGCACCGTCTTTGGCAGCTATCGTCTCCAGTTCGATGCCGTGGAACTTGGCGTAAGTGCGCACAACTGCCATTATCTTGGGGTCTACCGTGGCAGAAACGAGCACCTTGTTGGCCTTCTTTCCTGCGGCCACAGCCATCATCACAGCCTCAGCGGTGGCGGTTGTACCGTCATACATCGACGCATTGGAGATGTCCATGCCCGTAAGTTCAGCCATCATCGACTGATATTCAAATATGTAGTGGAGTGTTCCCTGTGATATTTCAGCCTGATAGGGAGTGTAAGACGTAAGGAACTCCGAACGGCTCACGATGTTTGGCACCACCGAAGGAGTGTAGTGGTCGTACACACCGGCACCTGCGAAGCACGTCAAATGGGCGTTTTCCTTGCCGAGAGCGTTGAAGAAGTTGCGCACCTCAAGCTCGCTCATGGCCTCGGGCAGATTGTAATCGCCCTTGAAACGGATGCTTTCGGGCACCTCAGCATACAGGCCATCGAGCGATTTCACGCCGGCTTTCTCCAGCATTGCGGCCTTGTCAGCCTCTGTATGCGGAAAATATTTATAGGTCATGTCTGTTGTTTTTCTTGTATGAAGATATGATTTTATGACGGTTGGCAGTGGTGCGCAGCCCTCAAACAGTCCGCTTTGGACGCATTGTCCAGTGCAGATGCCCAAAGTCGGCGAACCACTGCCAATCCTGTAAGCGAGTGTTTACGCCTCCTTAGCGCAGAACTCCTCGTATGCCTTTGCGTCCATCAGGTTGTCGAGTTCAGCCTTGTCTGACATCTCAACCTTGATGATCCAGTTAGCGAAAGCGTCCTTGTTGATCAGTTCGGGAGTGTCTTCAAGAGCCTCATTCACCTCAACCACGGTGCCGCTCACGGGAGAATTGAGGTCGCTGGCAGCCTTTACGCTCTCAACAGCGCCGAACTCCTCGCCGGCTTCAACCTCGTCGTCCACTTCGGGCAGGTCAACATACACCACATTTCCGAGTGCGTGCTGGGCATAGTCTGTTATGCCTACGTAGCCGAAATCACCTTCAACCTTCACAAATTCGTGCGACTCTGAATAGTAGAGTCCTTCAATTACCTTTGCCATATCAATATATTATTTTTTATAATGTTTGTCGTAGAACTTCTTCTTCACCACCGTTCCGGGGAAAGTCTTCTTGCGTATCTGTATCTTCACCGGCGTGTCGAGCTTTGCGTAAGCGGCATCGATGAGAGCCATGCACACACTCTTGTCTGTAGAAATGGTGTGGTAGCCGGTTGTCACCTCACCTATCTTGTCGCCGTTTTCGTTGAGTACAGCATAGCCGTGGCGTGGTATAGCCTTGTCAGCAAGCTCTATTCCCACCACTTTCTGCTTCACTCCCTCAGCCTTCTGGGCGACTAAGGCGTCGCGTCCGATGAACTCCTCCTTGTCGAGTTTGCAGAATATGCCCAGTCCGGCCATGATTGGCGATATGTCAGCCGACAGTTCGTCGCCATAGAGAGGCAATCCCACCTCAAAGCGCAGTGTGTCGCGGCATCCCAAACCGCAGGGTTTGCACCGTCCGCAGGCCATCAGTTTGTCCCAGCAAGCGCGGATATAGTCGTGCGAACCGTATATCTCGAAGCCGTCCTCACCGGTATAGCCCGTGCGACTTACTATCACGTCGCCAATGGTCTTCACGGTGTAGAACGTCAACTCGCTGCACGGCAATTCCAACACCTCTTCCATCACCTTCTCCGACTGCGGTCCCTGCACTGCAAGCTGACCGTAGAAGTCCGAACGGTTGTGCATATCGATGTCGAAACCTTCGGCATTCTTCTGCATCCACTCCCAGTCCTTGTCGATGTTGGCGGCGTTGATCACGATGAAGAAGTCGTTGTCGCCCATCTTGTAGACCAAGAGGTCGTCAACAGTACCACCGTTTTCGTAGCACATCATGCCGTACTGAATCTGTCCGGCTGCCAGATTGCTCACATTATTAGTAAATATGTGGTTTACGTAGCGTTCGGCATCCTTACCCTTCACGGTCACTTCACCCATGTGCGACACGTCGAACACACCGCAGTCAGTGCGCACTGCCTGGTGCTCGTCTACTATTGTGGAGTACTGGATGGGCATGTCGAAGCCTCCAAACGGGCTTATCAGTGCGCCCAAGGCCACGTGTTTGTCATACAGACAAGTTCTCTTGTTTTCCATATATGTATCTTTAAGTTTATTCTGTCAACAGTCTTACCAAGTCTTCTTTCTTCATATTGCGTATCACGCCTTCCACGTTTTCCGGCAGAGCCTCCTCCACTGCCTTGCGGTCGAGAGCCACATTCTTCAGCGGAGCAATGATGCTTTTGTCCAGTTCCCCCGTGAGGAAATAGTCGCCAAGGAGACTCAAACCTTTTATCACACCGTTCTTCAGTTCCATGCGAGCCTCTATCTCGCCCACACCGTCGATGTGTTTGCGCTTCACTACGGTGTATTTCGGGTTGTTGCCATATACAAATTCGGGCGAGAGATATTCCTTCTCGATTTCCTCGATGGCTTTTATGTCACTGTCGGAGAGCGTAATCTCGCCGTCGCAGAGGTTTGTCCTTACGAACGACTTAAACTCTTCGATGTCCAAATCGATGAAGTCCTTGAGCAAGGCTATGCGCTGTCTGACACTGCTGATGCCTTTGCTCACGAGTTTCTCGTCGGTAGGAGTGATTGAGCCCACCATGTTCTCCATGTCAGTGTCGTAGAGCATGGTGCCGTGCACTATGCTTCGCCCGGGAGTATGGTAGAACGCGTTGCCCGAAACCTTGCGGTCGCCAATCATTATGTCGTTGCGGCCAGACGCACGGGCATCCACTCCGAGTTTGCGCAGCATGAGTACCACCATATTTATATAGCGGTTGAAGGTGAAGTTTACGGCCTCATCTTTCGTTATATAAGAGAACATGATGTTGTTCATGTCGGCATACACGCATCCGCCACCACTTTTGCGGCGGTAGGTCAGTATGCCTTTGCGGCGGCAGAAGTCGAGGTTCACCTCGTTTTCTATCAGTTGGTTGCGCCCGAAGATAACACTTGGCTCCACTTGCCACATGAAAAAGCAGTCGTCGGCATCTATGTGGCTGGCGACAAACTCTTCCATTGCCAGATAAAACGACAGGCGGCGCGTCTCTTTACGGGGCAGAGCGATATGTAGCATGGCTGCGTATATTACGCTGCAAAATTATTAAGAAAAGATGTAAGAGCCAAATGAAAGAGAATTAAAAAGGCTCAACGGTTTCCAACGCAGGTGTTTCGCGAGCTTTTCCGTTCGCATTAGTGTCCCTGTGCTTACTTTCAAAAGGACAGAGCTATTCAATGTTTCTTACTAAAAATCAACAATAAATATAGATGTGAGTGTCAGACGTTTGCGTATATCTTTGAAAAAGATTATCTTTGTGCAAGACATTTATAAGGAGAAGAGTATGGAGTTTAAGAAACTGATAGACAGAAATGCGGAGTTGGAGCGAATCAACATGGCTCTTGATAGGGATGATGCCCAGTTTGTAGTCATCTATGGCAGACGTAGGATTGGCAAGTCGACGCTTATCAAACACATTGTCAACGCACGCCAAAAGGCAATCTATTTTCTGAGCGACACATCGGTAGAGTCTGTCCAACGTGCAGCTTTTTCCAAGGCGGCCGCTTCCGTTATAGAAGGCTTTGACAAAGTGATTTATCCGGATTGGGAAGCTTTGTTCAGGAGTTTGAACCAACAACTTTCAGAACGAATCGTGGTTTGTCTGGATGAGTTTCCTTATTTGGTGAAAAGTTGCGACGTGCTCCCATCTGTCATCCAGAAACTTCTCAACGAGAAAGCGTTGAAGTTTGATTTAATACTGTGCGGTTCCTCGCAACAGCTGATGCATGGATATGTACTCAACAAACAGTCGCCCCTCTATGGCCTGGCCAATGAAATAATAAGGATGCAACCCATTCCGGCTCGCTATATGAGCGACGCAATGGAGTGCGATTCCGTGCAGGCGGTAGAGGAATACGCCGTCTGGGGAGGCGTGCCCCGTTATTGGGAACTGCGCCGAGATTATCCCGATATGGAGACTGCCATCCGCAAGGTGTTGCTCGACCCGCAAGGTCCATTGATTGAGGAACCGCAACGCTTGCTACGGGACGACATGAGAGACACGATACAAGCATCCACCCTATTGACCATTATAGGTAATGGTGCCAACAAGCTGTCGGAGATAGCCACCAGAGCCGGAAAGGATGGCAGCACGATTTCAGAGCCCTTGGGCAAACTGCGAGACCTCGGATATGTAACCCGGGAGATTCCTTTTGGCGAGAGTCCCAAGAAGAGCAAGAAGGGTCTCTACCACATCAACGACCCGCTTTTACGCTTCCACTTTCAGTTTATAGTACCCTATCGCTCCGTTTTGGAATTGGGCAGGGCGGACACCGTGATGCAAGTGGTTCTGACCCAACTGCCACAGTTTATAGGACAGTGCTGGGAGTTGCTCTGCCGCGAATATGTTAGCGGAAACATCATTGACGGCGTCGCCTATAATGTGGCGTCCCGGTGGTGGGGCAAAATCTTCCCCGAGGACGAGAAGGAAGGTAAGATGGTAGAACTAGATGTTGTGGCAGAATCAATCGACAGGAAGCACATCTTGATAGGAGAGTGCAAATGGACGCACGACGAGGATGCCGACAGACTCATGGAAGCCTTGGAACAAAAGGCCAAGTACTTACCTTTTATAAAGAAAGGACAGAAGGTTCACCTTGCGCTCTTCTTAAAGGAGCACCCTGTCCATGGGAGCAAGGACATACGGACGTTCTTGCCCAGCGATGTTATGAAGGCTTAGTGACGGTTGAAAAATAAATTGGTACGATTTCGGCTTATATTTTTGAGATGTTTTTGTCTCTTGAAGAGGGAGCATAGCGGGCTATGTGACCGATGAAAGAGACGAAAACAACCAAAAAGATAAGCCGTCAAGGTTATAAAAGCGTAAATGTTCATTATCAAAATCGTACCAAGTTATTATTTAACCGTCACTTAGGCGATTGGTAGCGGAAGAAAAACCGCTCTACGCTGCAGCCTTATTTTACA
>CAVKVO010000124.1:0-7517 GCA_963659575.1 Prevotella sp. CAG:1031 | reverse complement strand
CCGTTTACCCTTGTGGGCGCCACAACCCGAAGCGGTCTTCTCACCGCTCCGTTGCGCGCAAGGTTTGGCATAAACATGCACCTGGAATACTACGAACCGGAAACTTTGCAGCGCATTCTGCAACGTTCGGCCAGCATACTCAACGTGCCGATAGAGGAAAACGCCGCACTTGAGATAGCGCGCCGCAGCCGTGGCACGCCCCGAATAGCCAATGCGCTGTTGCGCCGCGTGAGGGATTTCGCTCAGGTGAAGGGCAACGGCTGCATTGATACCGACATTACGAAGTTGTCGCTCACTGCGCTCAACATCGACCAATACGGTTTGGACGAGACCGACAACAAGATATTGCTCACAATAATAGACAAGTTTAAGGGCGGCCCCGTGGGTGTTTCGACCATCGCGACGGCCATCGGTGAGGACGCAGGCACGGTGGAAGAGGTGTATGAGCCTTTCCTCATCATGGAAGGATTCATCAAGCGCACACCGCGAGGACGCATGGCCACCGAACTGGCTTACCAGCACTTCGGCCGCAACCTATATTCCGGCAACGCGATGCAGCAGAGTTTGTTCTAAACAACGGCAACTCACAGGTGCGGAATATTGCCCATAAAAACAACGGAAACCATGACAACAGCCATATTTACAGGTAGCTTTGACCCCTTCACCATTGGTCATGCCGCGATAGTGCAGCAGGCTCTGCCGCTGTTCGACCGCATAGTGATTGGTGTGGGAGTGAACGGAAACAAGACGTGTATGTACAATCCGCAGACACGTGTGGACGCCATCGCCCGTCTGTATGCCGACGAAAAGAGGGTAGAGGTGAGGCAATACGACGACCTGACCGTTGACTTCGCCCGTCGGGAAGGCGCTCACTATATAATAAAAGGTGTGAGAAGCGCGAAAGACTACGAGTATGAGCGCGAACAGGCGGACATCAACCGCATGATAGGTGGCGTGGAAACGGTGTTGTTCTTCGCCGCTCCCGGCACGGAAAGCATTTCGTCGAGCATGGTTCGCGAACTGATGCGCTTCGGAAGAGACGTGAGTGAGTTTCTTCCAAAACCCAATGATTGCAAGTAAAGGCTGCTATACTGCAAACAAAAGCAACGATACTGCAAACAAAATCCAGATATATAATCCAGTAAAAACACACTACTGTACACATGATAACATACAACGCTGAAGGCATAAAGATGCCACAGATAAAACGCAGAGAGACATCGGCATGGATAAAGGCCGTGGCCGCCACGCACGGACGCAAGGTTGGCGAGGTGGGATACCTGTTTGTGGACGACGAAAAGATACTTGAAGTCAACCGCGAATACCTCAACCACGACTTCTATACCGACGTGATAACGTTTGATTATGACGAGGGCGACCGCATAAACGGTGACATCGTGATTAGTCTCGACACCGTTCGCTCCAACGCGGAACTGTTTGGAAAGGAATATGACGAGGAACTCCACCGCGTGATCATACACGGTATACTCCATCTCTGCGGCATCAACGACAAAGGACCCGGTGAGCGCGAACAGATGGAAGCTGCGGAAAACGAAGCTCTCGCACTGCGCAAAAACGCATAACTGGCCTTCTTGCCCATAGTCTGACAGTGTTCAAACACTATTCGATTCGGCAAAAAGACCAGTTATGCGGTTCTTTTTTTATATGTCGGTTCCGCAAGTTGTCTTTGGCGGAACCGTTTTTTAGACCCTAAAACGACGTTATAGAGGTAGCAATCGGGGCTACGTTATATCTCTTTCCCCTCGTGTATCGCGCCCATACCGGTGATGTGCGAGATGCCTTTGTCCTTGTTTTTGCGCTTCACCTTCACCTTTATGGCGTCGAAGCCCTCGCCGTAGACACCGATTACGCTGCTCTGGCTGACGAAGGCGTCGGGGTCAATCATCTTTATCAGGCGGAATATCTCCACACTCTCACTCTTCTTGGCGAGCAACACCAGCACTCTCGTGTCCTTGCCGGTGTACCAGCCGTGGCCGTCGAGCACGGTCAGCGTGTGCTCCGTGCTGTGCGCTATGGCGTAGGCTATCTCCTGATACTTGCGGGAGAAGATGAAAAACTGCACACTCTTGCGCTGCGAGTTCATCACATAGTCGAGCGTGAGACACTCGATGAACATCGTGCACAGACCGAACACCACCTTCTGGCACCGTATCTCTATGGGACCGAACGTGTCGATGAACAAACTGCTGCTGATGATGCACAGGTCGACGAGTATGAGCACGCGTCCGAGCGATATGTTGCAGTACTTATTGACCACCGCAGCCACGATGTCCGTACCTCCGGTGCTGCCGTTGTTGAGGAAAACCGTGGCCAGGGCCGTGCCGGTGAGCATACATCCGATGACGAGCGACATGAAGTCGTTGCCCTCACCGAGCAGTTTGTAGAACTCACCGTTGGGCAAAAGCACCACATCCTGGGCAAACTCCAGCATTATCGTGAGCATAAACGTGGCGTAGATGGTTTTCATCAGAAACCGCCAGCCAAGTATTTTGAGCGCAACGACAATGAGTACGGCGTTGATGATGAAGAAGGTGTACTGCATGGGAAACTTCGTGGCATAGAAGACCAACGCTCCTATACCCGTTATTCCTCCCACCACAATCTTGTATGGCAGCAGAAACACCGTGAAAGCGAACGTGTAGAGCAGCAGGCCAAGGGTGATATTGGCGTATTCCTTGGCCTCTCTGAGTATGGCTCTTCGTGTCATGTCCATGCCTAACCGTCTCTTTCCCTTTACTTCACCACTACGTTGACGATGCGTTTGGGCACGATTATCACCTTGACAATCTGCTTGCCGTCGATGTATTTCTTCGACTTCTCGTCGGCGAGCACCGCACTCTGGATGGCTGCGTTGTCGGCATCGGCGGCAAACTCCATCTGGAAGCGTGCCTTACCGTTGAACGAAACGGTGAGCTGCATGGTGCTTTCCACGAGATACTCGTCGTTCCACTTAGGCCACTGCGCGTCGCACACACTGCCGGTATGTCCCAAAGCCTCCCAAAGTTCCTCTGCCATGTGCGGGGCAAACGGAGCTATGAGCACCACGAGGTCGCTCAGCAGTTCCTTGTTGCGGCACTTCTGTTGCGCCAGTTCGCCAACGCAGATCATGAAGGCCGATATGCTCGTGTTGTAGCTGAACGTTTCTATGTCGTGGGTCACCTTCTTTATCAGCTTGTGCACGCTCTTGAGCTGTTCGGGCGTAGCCTTTTCGTCGTTGGGGAGGAACTCTCCGCTGCGGTTCTCATAGAACAGTGCCCAAAGTTTCTTCAGGAAGCGGTGGCAACCGTCAATGCCGTTGGTGTCCCAAGGCTTGCTCTGCTCCACAGGGCCGAGGAACATCTCGTATAGGCGCAGTGTATCGGCACCGTAACGCTCCACGATCATGTCGGGGTTGACCACGTTGAACATCGATTTCGACATCTTCTCCACTGCCCAACCGCAGATGTATTTGCCGTCTTCCAGGATGAATTCGGCGTTGGCATACTCCGGACGCCACTGCTTGAACGCCTCCACGTCGAGCACGTCGCCGCTCACGATGTTCACATCTACGTGTATTGGAGTAACCTCATACTGGTCTTTCAGTCCGAGACTTACAAACACGGGAGCCTTGGAGTGGTCGTCGCTGTTTATTCGATAGACGAAATTCGACCGGCCTTGTATCATTCCCTGGTTGACAAGTTTCTGGAACGGCTCCTCTTTGCACGACACTCCGTAGTCGTGAAGGAACTTGTTCCAGAACCTGGAGTATATCAAGTGGCCCGTTGCGTGCTCCGTTCCGCCCACGTAGAGGTCTACGTTTTGCCAGTAGGCATCGGCATCTTCCGACACGAGAGCCTTGTCGTTCTTCGGGTCCATGTAGCGCAGATAGTAGGCCGATGAACCAGCGAAGCCCGGCATGGTGTTGAGTTCGAGGGGGAATATGGTCTTGCCGTCAATGAGCGACTTGTCCACAACCTCTTCTTTCTCCGTGTCCCAAGCCCATTTCTTGGCGTGTCCCAATGGCGGCTCACCCGTTTCTGTGGGCTGATATTTGTCTATTTCGGGCAACTCCAGCGGCAGTTTGTCCGCCGGAATCATGTATGGCATGTCGTCCTTGTAGTACACCGGGAACGGTTCGCCCCAGTATCTCTGCCTTGAGAATATGGCGTCGCGCAGACGGTAGTTCACCTTCACTCGACCGAGACCGTGCTTGGTGACAAACTCCTTTGTGGCGGCTATGGCCTCCTTCACGCTCAGTCCGTTGAGCGAGAAGCCGTCGAGAGCCTCCACGCCAGCTGCCGGAGAGTTGGTCACAGTGCCTTCCTTTGCGTCGAAACTGGCCTCGCTCACGTCGGCACCCTCTATAAGAGGTATTATAGGCAGGTCGAAGTGCTTGGCGAAAGCATAGTCGCGCGAGTCGTGGGCAGGCACTGCCATGATTGCGCCCGTACCGTATCCAGCCAATACATAGTCGGAAATCCACACCGGAATCTGCTGTCCCGTGAACGGATTTACGGCATACGAACCGCTGAACACACCCGACACCTTGCGGTCGGAGATGCGTTCGCGCTCGGTGCGTTTCTTGGTTGCGGCCACATAGTCGTCCACAGCCTTGCGCTGAGCGTCGGTGGTGAGCTTGTCCACGAGTTCGCTTTCTGGAGCCAAAACCATGAATGTCACACCGAAAATGGTGTCGGCACGTGTGGTGAATATGGTGAACTCCACGTCGCTATTGGCCACTTTGAACACCATTTCAGTACCTTCCGAACGGCCAATCCAGTTTCTCTGCGTCTCCTTGAGCGAGTCTGTCCAGTCGATAGTGTCCAGTCCGTCGAGCATACGCTGCGCATAGGCACTCACGCGCAGGCACCACTGGCGCATCTTCTTCTGCACCACGGGATATCCGCCGCGCTCCGACACACCGTCAACCACCTCGTCGTTGGCCAACACAGTGCCCAGTCCGGCGCACCAGTTCACCATCGTTTCGCCTATGTAGGCTATGCGGTAGTTCATAAGTGTCTGCTGCTTCTCCTTTTCCGTCATGGCGTTCCACTCGTCGGCGGTGAAATTCAGCTCCTCGGTCTGCGCCACGTCGATGCCCTCAGTACCCTTTTTCTCAAAGTGCCTGATGAGTATGTCTATCGGAGTGGCTGCGCCGCACTTGTTGCAGTAGAAGCTATTGAACATTTTCTCAAACGCCCACTGTGTCCAGTGGTAATATCCAGGGTCGCAGGTGCGCACCTCGCGGTCCCAGTCGAACGAGAAACCTATCTTGTCCAGCTGCTCGCGATAGCGGTTGATGTTGTTCACCGTGGTTATGGCCGGGTGCTGTCCCGTCTGAATGGCATATTGCTCAGCCGGCAGTCCGTAGGCGTCGTAGCCCATGGGGTTGAGCACGTTGAAGCCCTGCAGCCGTTTGTATCTTGCGTATATGTCAGAAGCGATGTATCCGAGAGGGTGTCCCACGTGCAGACCAGCGCCTGACGGGTACGGAAACATGTTGAGCACATAGAATTTCTTCTTGCTCTTGTCCTCCGTCACGTGGTAGATATTTTGTTCAACCCATTTCTTTTGCCACTTTCTCTCGATTTCCCTAAAGTTGTATTCCATCGTTGTATATATCTTTTTTGTTTTTCTTCTTTTAGCATTAGCGCTGGCCGTATGATGCCAACTAACTGCAAAATTAGTTATAAGTAATGGGAAAATAATAAGTAATGTTCAAAAAATCACTTGGACAAGTCTATATTAACGGGTCGTTTCCTTGCCGATAATCTGCCAAAACCATGCAAAAATACATGGTTTTGGCAAGTTATCCGGAGCGATAACTTGCCAAAACTGGATATTTTTCGTAATTTTGGCAAGTTATTTAAGGCAACATGATATGGAAAAACTGATTGGTAGGCGCAAGGAACAGGCTGTGATACAGTCGTGTATAGAGTCTGGTCGCTCAGAGTTTGTTGTGGTGTACGGTCGCCGACGTATCGGAAAAACGTTTTTGGTGAGACGGTTCTTCAACGACAAGTACGACTTCTCGTTTGTGGGTAAGCACAATATGCCCAAGGACGAACAGTTGATGGAGTTTGCCAAAGCCCTGCAAAAATACTCCAAGACCGCCTTTCATCCGGAGCTGAAGAGCTGGAACGACGCTTTCGAGTGCCTGCAAAAGGTGCTGGAAACCTCCGGCAAGAATGGCAAGAAGGTTGTGTTTTTCGACGAAATGCCGTGGATGGACACGCCCAAATCTGACTTTATCCCGGCATTGGAGAACTTCTGGAACGGTTGGGCTGCCATGCGCGACGACATCATGTTTGTCGCTTGCGGTTCGGCAACATCGTGGATGGTTGACAAAATCATGCACAACCAGGGCGGACTCTTCAACCGTGTCACCCAAAAGATATACTTGAGACCGTTTCATCTGCGCGAGGTGGAGCAATATCTCGACGAGCACCACTTCAACTGGGACAGGTATCAGATAGCGCAGTGCTACATGATTTTGGGCGGAGTGCCCTACTATCTGACCCTTTTGAACCCGCATCTGTCGCTGCTCTCCAACATCGACGAGTTGTTTTTCACTGGCATCCATGCCATGTTGCGCACGGAATACAACGAGTTGTACTCCTCTCTCTTCAAACGACCGGACAGCCACATGACCGTGATTAAGACGCTGGCCGAAAGGAAAGAGGGCTTTACACGCAAGGAGATTTCGGATAAAACCCGGTTGAGCGGTGCGGCACTGACCAAGACCTTGGCCGATTTGGAGCAGTGCGACTTCATTTTGCCGTATGCAAAGTACGGCAACGCCAAGAACAACACAATATATCGCATTAAGGACTTCTACACATTATTCTATTATAAGTACGTGAACGGTGGCGACAGCAAGGACAAGCAACGTTGGACCCACCTGTCGGGCAGTCAGCAGGTGGCGAGTTGGCAAGGCTTCAGCTTCGAGTTGCTCTGTCTGATTCATTTGGATGAAATCAAGAGAGCGTTAGGCATTGACCGTATTCTGAACGATGCGAGTGCATGGCGCGGCAAGACAGAGGTTGGCAACACCCAGATAGACCTCGTGATAGAGCGGGCTGACCGCAACATCAACCTCTGCGAGATGAAGTTCTCCAACAGTCCCTACGTCATAGATAAGGGTTACGAGCAGAAACTGAGGGAGCGCACCGCCATATTCCGTGCTGAAACGAAAACCAGGTGTAGCACCCGTACCACAATGGTGACCACCTATGGGGTTTTGAAGAACAAGCACAGTTGCGTGGTTGACGACGAGGTGGTGCTGGACGACCTCTTTGTGGAAACCGACGAGACGAAATAGGCACTGGGGAAGATACACTTGTCAGATATTTTCCAAACGTTTGCAGCGCCAGTTGAGGCGATTTCCGCTGTCAACAGGACCATTTGTAACTGTCTGTCCTACTGATGGTTTACAAAACCATGCCATTTAGCACTCGTAAAAGGGCCACTTACGATGCATAACTGGGCCATTTACGCATCGTAAGTGGCCGAGTTAT
>CAVKVO010000123.1:0-7567 GCA_963659575.1 Prevotella sp. CAG:1031 | reverse complement strand
CCATTTTCACGTCTTTCGCAAAAAACGCACAAGCCACCACGCAAATCTCCATTCACAGGGATGGGGACTTGATGTACTATGGGTATATCCGTAAGATGGAAGATGACGAATATTTTGGTTTGTGTGTAGTCGTAAATGGTAAGTATATTACTCAGCTAGACGGATTGTTTGCCATCTTTGAACAGGTCATTGAGTCTATGGTAAGAAATGGTTACCTCATACATTATGGTGACAAAGGCGAAATCGCTTCAAAGGTTGGTCAACTGTATGAAAACAGAGAAGAAATAGATTTGATTACGGCTAACCTCCAAGTGGCATTTGACAGATTGGAGGGCAATTCGCAGATATTGCCGGCAGTCAGCTATGGAGTGGCGAAAGACTCTGTAAAGAGTTTCTCCATCCAAGACGATGCACAGGAAATCATCCAGTCAAGTTATACCAACGGCTATACCTTTATATATAAATCAAAAGGGTATAACACCGCCCAGATGAATAGCTATAAAGGTGTTATTGCCAAAAAAGACAAACAGATTCAAAATCTTCAAGATGAATGCACCGGTCTGAAGAATGAAATTTCGTCTCTGAAGAACCAACAAAGAAACACAAAGTGGGTTGCATTTCTCAGTATTGTAGCTTTGATCCTTTTCGGAATCGTTTATGTAAAGGTTATCAATCCGAGTGAAGTCACAAAGAAGAATATGGGGGAATATGTGTATTATGGACCGATGGAGCATGGAGAGCCTAACGGAACAGGAGTTGCGATATACCATAAGGATGATAAAGACGGAAGGTTGTACTATTATGGAAACTTCACCGATGGCAAAAGGATTGACGATAATGCAATCATGTTCTACAAGGATGGCTCATATTTCAAGGGTTCTATGAATGAGGATAAATGGTATAAAGGCTTGTTCTTTGATGTGGAGAAAGAGCATTTTGTTGGTGAGTTCCAAGATAACAAACCATGGAATGGAGAGTGGTATAAGCATGTTAAGGCACAAACGATCGTTGAGGGGAAGTGACCATGAAAAAAATAATCTGCACAATCATTTTGCTTTTCACGCTGCAAGAGGTTTCTATTGCACAATCCAAACCTAAGCGAGATGTATCAAAAGACAAAAGTGGAATTGTTGCCATACCAAAACAGGTAAACAAAAGAACAATTCAAAGAAACAGGAAATCTAAACCGACAAAAAATCAGAGGAAAAGAGAAAGTGAGCTAGTTGAACAAAAAGCGACTTTTCTAACGGTAGACAAACAGATTTCTGTTTCAAGGACTTTATATACAAGTGGCGGAAATGCTTCTTTTAATGTAGATACGGATGGAAAGGAATGGATTGTTACGGATTTGCCCAGTTGGTGTCATGTGACTAATAAATATTATAGTTGGTTTTCCGTAGCCTATGACGCTAACACTACGCATGAGGACAGGCAAGGATGGTTTGATGTGAAAAGTGACAACCAAAGTGTAAGGGTATACGTTTTACAACAAGGAACTCCGTTGAATGTACAAGCAAGATTCAGCAACGTCTTTCTACAGCATAATGTGCTCTTTTCATATGGAAGCTCCTTAAAAATAAATGCAAACGTGACAATATCAGGTGCGGCAGAACAAGAACTTTGGGTGGGAGCATATATAATTGATGACGATGACACAAAAATAAAAGCGAAGAAAGGGTATGAAGATTATGCCTTGCCAAATTCGAATAATATTTTTGTAAAAGCCATAGTCTCTCCAAGGTCAGACAATCCGGAAACATTTAATGTGGTACTTCATATTCCAAACAACTCAATGAGTCTGGTAAAAAGAAAGAACAATCTTGAATGCAAGTTGGTCGTGTACAATACCAAGGCTGTTGAATACGTGAATGGAGCAACGTATACGATAAAATTTAATGCGAAATCTAAGAAGGGATTTGTAACGACGCAATAGCAGGCTAATAATAAAGGATGCGTAGAGATTATGTCAAAGTTAAAAATTCCGGGAGTGTCATACTCCTTAAACCGTGCTTTAGGTATTACGCAAGCTAAACAGAAGTTTGCCCGTGAGACAGGTATTCCAACCACTAAGGCCGGATTGGAAAGAAAAGTTGGAAAGATGGTGCTGAACGCTATCTTTGGGAAGAAACGATAAACAGCCTAATAACCGCCGAATGGAGCTTGTTATATCTTTAAGCTAAAAAGAAGGGAAACTTTGCTGGCTTTCAAATATTTATTTCGTCTTTGCAACGTTTTAATGCGGGATTAAAATGTAGCAAGATGAATTTGAATTGCAATTTGGGCATACATACTTGGCCGTAAGGTCGAACAGACAAGGCGAATCTCCATTCTTTATGCGGGTTATTGCAGGGAGGTACGGCGCTTCGCCATATACGGCCCCAAAAACGAAAAAGGTGTCCAAGCGATGACAAATGTCATGTCGGCTTGAACACCTTTTAGTTTGCGGATGTGCGCTTGACAGGACTCGAACCTGCACGTCGCGAAACACCAGATCCTAAGTCTGGCGCGTCTACCAATTTCGCCACAAGCGCAATTTGCAGTGCAAAGGTAACGCTTTTCAACGAAAGAACCAAAATTTTAGTTGGCTACACACGCAATAGGAAGCTAATAGGAAGTCGATAAAGAGTCAATAAAAACCAATGGGAAGCTAATAGGAAGTCGATAAAGAGTCAATAAAAGCTAATGGGAAGCTAATAGGAAGTCAATAAAGAGCCAATAAGAAGCCAATAGGAAGTCAATAGGAAGCCAAAAGTCCAATAGGTGTCAACAAGAAGTCAATCAGAAGCCAATCTGAATCCATAACCGGGCATCTATAACGGCAAACGCCCCGACAAACGATGCTGTTTGTCGGGGCGTTTGAATGGGAAGTGCGGTGTGCACTCAATGTTCGTATGTCGTTTACTTATCCTTCTTTACAGTAGATTTGTAGCGTTTGTTGAGTCCGTTGATCACATCCTGGGTGATGTCGTGCTTGGTGTCGGCATAGAGGATGTTGTCGCCAGCCTTCGAAATGATGAGGTCATACTTCTTGGTCTTGTTGTAGTCCTTGAGGAAGTTGCGCAGAGAGTCGCGCAGAGCGGTGTTGTACTTAGCTGTTTCGGCGTCAAGTTCCGAACCCAAACGGTTTTGGAGTTCCTGAAGGTCCTGCTCCTGACGCTGTATGGCAGCCTGTACGCTGGCAGCTTGCTCACGGCTTGCAAAACCGTTGTTCTGCACTTTTTGTTGGAAGTTGGCTGCTGCGGCCTGCAACTGCTTGCCCTTTTGGGTCAGTGTGTTGCGCGCATTGTTGCTCTTCTTCTGGAGTATGAGCGAATAGTCCTTGCAGAACTTATACTGCGACATGAGTGAGTCTACCTCCACATAGGCAATCTTCATGCCTGTTGTAGCTGTGGCGGTCTTGTCGGTTGAAGGCTGTTCGTCCATCTTGGGACTTGAATTGTTGCACGACACAAGCGTGCAAACTGACAACGCCGCAATGCTTACGGCAGTGACAATGGTGTTTCTTTTCATCGTGTATGTTGTTGTTTTTTTATGATTTCTGTTCGCTTTGTTCATTTCTTCCTGACTCGGCCACGGCAAAGCCGGAGTTGCGCCTTGCCTCACGGTCTTGCTCCAGTACGCAACCGATGCCTTTGCGCTTCATGGCTTTGCTGTCGTGTATGTGCTGAGAGGTGAAACGTCCGTTTTTGAGGACGATCAGCTTGACACAAAGAAATGCCATGGATATTGCAATAATTAACGTGCTCAGAAGAAATATCTCAACCATATACTGTAACTTTGCGGTTACAAAGGTAGTGGAAATTAATTAATTGGATATAAGGTGGGTTCTATAAATTACCACCGTGACAAACAAAAATAACATTTATGGGTTACGTTTTGTCGTCTTTTGGACTCTTTTCGGTGCCTATCGCCATCTCGGTCGCAATGTCCACATTGCTTCTTCGCTCGCTGACGATATGCGCCACGAAAATAGTATCAAAATACGGCAAAGCTAATTTATAGAACCCACCTACGTTAAACAACTATTGAAACATGAATAAAAGTGACTTGAAACCAGCGGGCGTATTTGCCCAGTTTGCAGAGATTAACAAGATACCGCGCCCCTCGAAGCATGAGGAGAGAATGATAGAATATCTCCGGAAATGGGGCGAAGCCCACGGTCTTGAGACAAAGGTGGACGAGACGGGCAACGTGCTGATAAAGAAAGCCGCAACGCCTGGTATGGAAGACCGCAAGACGGCGATACTGCAAAGTCACATGGACATGGTGTGCGACAAACTCGTGGACGTTGACTTCGACTTCTACAACGACCCTATTCGTACTCACATTGAGGGCGACTGGCTCACTGCCGAAGGCACTACGCTCGGTGCAGACGACGGTATCGGAGTGGCAATAGAGTTGGCTATACTTGAGGCCGACGACGTTGAGCACGGTCCGATAGAGTGTGTGTTCACCGTGGATGAGGAGACCCAGCTCACTGGAGCCAACGGTATGAAAGCCGGATTTATGGGTGGCGACATGCTCATCAACCTCGACAGTGAGGACGAAGGTCAGATATTCGTGTCGTGCGCCGGCGGCAAGACTACCACGGCCACATTCAATTTCGGTCGTGAAGACGCCCCCGCTGACTACTTCTTCCTAAAGGGGTCGATAAAGGGACTAAAGGGCGGACACTCTGGCGACGACATAGAGAAGAAGCGCGCCAATGCTATAAAGATACTCGGACGCTTCCTCTACAAGGAAATGGGCAAGTTCGACCTGCGCCTTGTGGAGTTTAATTCGGGCAAGATGCACAACGCCATACCGCGCGACGGTGTGTTTGTGATAGCCGTTCCGGCCGAGGCAAAGGAGAACGTGAAGGCCGACTGGAACGTGTTTGCGAGCGAAGTGGAGGACGAGTTCCACGTGACCGACACCGAAATGGTGTTTGCCATGGAGAGTGCCGATGCCGCAAAGGTGATTGAAAAGGGCGTGGCGCAAAACTTCATACGTGCCATACAGGCTGTGGACAACGGTGTGTATGCCATGTGTCAGGACGAAGACTTGGCTTGGCTCGTGGAGACTTCGAGCAACATCGCCAGCATCGTGACCGCCGACGACAATATAACCGTGGTGGCTTCGCAGCGCAGCAATGTGATGAGCAACCTTGAAAACGAGTGCAACACGGTGAAGGCTGCATTCGAACTTGCAGGAGCAACGATACACCAGAACGACGGTTACCCGGCATGGAAGATGAATCCCAACAGTGAGCTAACCAAGATTGTGGTGGAAACATACCGCAAACTGTTTGGCAAAGACCCTGTGGTGAAGGGCATACACGCCGGACTGGAGTGCGGCTTGTTCTCTGAAAGATATCCCAACATGGACATGGTGTCGTTCGGTCCGACACTGCGCAATGTGCATACTCCCGACGAGAAACTGCACATACCCACAGTGGAAATGGTGTGGAACCACCTGCTCGAAGTGCTGAAGAATCTGCCCAAGAAATGATGAGGACAGTAAACTATATAATAATATGTGCGGCATTGGTGCTGTCGTTCGCCTCGTGCGGACGGCGGCACAACGCCGAACAGACGGTGAAGCAGTTCATGGAGAGCAACATGAAGGAGCCGTCGTCGCTGGCCGAACTGCATTTTGAGGGCATGGACTCCACTCACCACATCACCGACTCTGTGGTGGGCGCACTGCGGCAAACGGCCAAGACATCGGCCTCGCAATATAAGGCTGGCATAACCTACGCCACGGACAAGGCCAGTGCAACCACGGTGTTCATCAAAGCCACATACAAGAGTGGCGGCAAGAGCTATGCCGACACTTACTATCTGAACGATGAACTGGATCATGTGGTGGCATTTATGACACGCGAAGACTAAACTTTTTTGTGTTTTTACGCCCGGTAAAATAAGCCGGGCTTTATTTTGTCTAACATTATACGACAACAAATTTACAAACAACTACTGACATAGAAATCTACAAACAATGACAACCGGAAAAACAAGAAACTTGATTGCGGCCATGGCTTTGGCCGTTTGCGCTATACCTGCTGAGGCTCAATTTGCTCCGCCAATAATGGGATGGAGTTCGTGGAACACATATCACGTGAACATAAGCGACTCGCTGATTTGCTCTCAGGCCGACGCTATGGTAAGACTTGGGCTAAACAAGTTGGGCTACAATCACATCAACATAGACGACGGATTCTTCGGTTGGCGCGACTCCACGGGGCTGATGCATCCGCATCCGCAACGCTTCCCAAGAGGCATGAAGAGCGTGGCCGACCACATACACAGTCTCGGCCTGAAGGCTGGCATATATTCTGACGCGGGAGCAAACACCTGCGGCTCAAAATACGACAACGACGAAAACGGTTTCGGAGCTGGATTGTATGGCCATGAGGAGCAGGACGCTCGCCTATATTTCAAAGATTGGGGCTACGACTTCATCAAGATAGACTACTGCGGAGCCGGCACATGGCTCGACCTGGAGGAACAGAAGCGGTATGCCACGATATGCGACGCGATAAAGCGTGAGGCTGGTCACCCTGTGTCGATAAACATCTGTAGATGGGCGTTTCCAGGCACTTGGGCAAAGCGTATGGCTACGTCGTGGCGCATAAGCGGCGACATCCGGCCGCGATGGAGTTCGATAAAGAACATCATCTCGAAAAACATGTATCTCTCGGCCTACGCCCGCGACGGCCACTACAACGACATGGACATGCTGGAGATGGGGCGCGGACTGAAACCCAACGAGGAGACGACCCACATGGCCATGTGGTGCATGATGAGTTCTCCACTGCTCATTGGTTGCGACCTCAACTCGCTGAAAGGCAATTCGCTCACGTTGCTAACCAACGAGGAACTTATTGCCGTCAACCAAGACCGACTCGGGCAGCAAGCCTATGTGGCGTTGCGCCAAGGTGAGGGCTATGTGTTTGTGAAAGACCTTGAGAGTGACCACGGACTGACACGCGCCGTGGCCTTGTACAATCCGTCTGACACGGCCATAACATTCAACGTGCCTATGGCTGAACTTGAACTTGGAGGCAAGATAAAGGTGAGAGACCTCATAGCCCATGAAGACTTGAAGTCGCTGAGGAAAGGAACGCTGACGGCAGAGGTGGCGCCACGCGCCACAAAGGTGCTGAAACTTACGGCCACAAAGCGGTTGGAGTCTACACGCTATGAAGGTGAGTGGGCTTATCTGACCGAATTTGACGACCTTGGCAAGCGCAAGAAGCCAGCAAGGTATGTGGAAATGGATGGCGCAAGTGGCGGCATGGGCATCTCTAATATTGGCGGAAGCGACAGTAACTATGCGGTGTGGGACAGAGTATGGAGCGACAACGGCGGCGAATACACACTTACAGTGGTGTATGCCGACACGCCAAGGCTCAACATCATGCTCGACGTGAACGGACAAAAGGCTGGACAATATTACACAGGAACACAGACCAACACTACCGACAAGCTGACATTGAAGCAAGCAACATTCAAGGTGACGCTGCGCAAGGGCTACAACACTGTTAAGATATACAGTCCGCTAACGCTCGTGCCAGACATAGATT
>CAVKVO010000122.1:0-7696 GCA_963659575.1 Prevotella sp. CAG:1031 | reverse complement strand
TGCGTCGGCTATGATGGCAGTGCAACCACGCTGTGGCCATCCGTAAAAATAAACTATAAGGACAAACAAATACATAAATATAGAATATGGCACAATTATCAGAACGCCTGCAAAGGCTTGCGCCATCAGCCACATTGGCCATGTCGCAGAAGAGTTCGGAAATGAAGGCACAGGGTCTTGACGTGATTAACATGAGCGTTGGCGAGCCAGACTTCAACACTCCCGACCATATAAAGGAGGCGGGAAAGAAGGCCATCGACGACAATTACTCAAGATATTCGCCCGTGACGGGTTACGCAGACTTGCGCGAGGCAATATCCGAAAAGCTGAAGTGCGAGAACGGACTCGACTATGGAGTGAATGAAATAGTGGTGTCGAACGGAGCAAAGCAGAGCGTTTGCAACACGGTGATGGCCTTGGTGAACAGTGGCGACGAGGTTATAATCCCCGCCCCGTATTGGGTGTCATACCCGCAGATGGCCAAATTGGCCGGTGGCGTACCCGTAATCATAGAGGCTGGCTTTGACCAGAATTTCAAGATAACGCCCGAGCAACTGGAGGCGGCCATCACCCCCAAGACCAAACTGCTCATACTGTGCTCTCCAAGCAACCCCACGGGAAGTGTGTATTCAAAGGAAGAACTTCGCGGGTTGGCCGAGGTGATAAAGAAACACGACGATGTGTTTGTGCTTGCCGACGAGATATACGAGCACATCAACTATGTTGGCAAGCATGAGAGCATCGCACAGTTTGAGGGTATGAAGGAAAAGACCATCCTTGTCAACGGCGTGTCTAAGGCTTATGCAATGACGGGATGGCGCATAGGCTATATAGCCGCCCCGGAATGGATAGCCAAGGGGTGCAACAAGCTGCAAGGGCAATACACAAGCGGCCCCTGCTCGGTGAGCCAAATGGCGGCATTGGCCGCATACAACGCCAGCCAGGACTGCGTGGAGACCATGCGCAAGGCGTTTGAGGGACGCCGCGACCTGATTGTGTCGCTGGCCAAAGACATACCTGGACTTGAGGTGAATGTTCCGCAGGGGGCTTTTTATCTGTTCCCCAAGTGTAGCTCGTTCTTTGGCAAAACCGACGGCAATACGGTCGTGAACAACTCCACCGACTTTGCCATGTATTTGCTCGAAAAAGCCCATGTGGCCACTGTTGGCGGCGATGCGTTTGGCGACGCAGAGTGCTTCCGTATGAGTTACGCCACAAGCGAGGATAACATCCGCGAAGCCATGGCGCGCATCAAAAAAGCATTGGCCGCATTGCATTGATGTTTAGGCGAGAATACAGACAAATTAAATTGAATGCCGCGAGGGGTTAAAACTTATTAAATGGTTTCGGGGTTCTGCATATTTTGTTACCTTTGCCTTTGGTATAAACCTGTTGTGGAACCAATTTCTCCCCTATGGCGGAGCACCATGAAAAAGAATCAAATCAATTATAAACTTAAATAATTAAAAATTTAAAACATTCAAAATTATGGCAACAACAAAAACAGCTGCTGCCCCAGCTAGAAAGAAATCGGGCTTTGGTGGTATCAAAAACGCATGGGTGATTATCGTAATCTGCTTCATCGCAGCAGTAGCAATCTTCACTCAGATTTTTGGTAATCCTAACAACTTCGTAAACGGCGATCCCGCTGGCCACCCACTGCCCGGTAATATGCTCGGTACTGTGTATAAAGGAGGTTTCGTGGTGCCTGTCATCTTCACTCTCTTGCTCACAGTGTTCTGCCTCGGCATCGAGCGTTTCTTCGCTCTTCGCAGCGCTTTCGGAACAATGAGCCTCGGCAAGTTCACTATCCAGGTGAAGGAACTGATCAAGGCTGGCAAGTTCGACGAAGCACAGCAACTCTGCGACAAGATGAAGGGTTCTGTTGCCAACGTGGTTTCTGCTTCTATCCGTGCTTACAAGGATGTTGAAAGCATCAGCGGTGTGAAGAAGGCACAGAAGATCGCTAAGATTCAGCAGGCTCACGAGGAGGCTACTCAGCTTGAAATGCCTACTCTCCAGATGAACCTCCCGATCGTGGCTACCATCGTTACTCTCGGTACTCTTACCGCCCTCTTCGGAACTGTGCTCGGTATGATCCGTTCATTCGCAGCCCTTTCTTCTGGTGGTGGTGCTGACTCTGCCGCTCTTTCTGAAGGTATTTCTGAGGCTCTTGTGAACACCGCTTCTGGTATCTTGACTTCATGGATCGCTGTGGTGGTTTACAACTTCTTCACAAACAAGATTGACAAGCTGACATACGCACTTGACGAGGTAGGTTATACAATCGCAACAACTTACGACGTTAACCACGCAGACGAGGCTTAATTGTTTTACCTTTTAATTTTTCATAACTAATGGGTAAAATAAAGATTCAAAAGAAAGACGTCTGGATAGACATGACCCCTATGTCTGACGTGATGACACTGCTTCTGTGCTTCTTTATGTTGACCTCAACATTCTTGACGCCAGAACCAGTGAAAGTCACCACGCCAAGCTCGGTGTCAGAAGTCAAGGTGCCGGAGACAAGTCTCTTGACCATTCTTGTGGACCCGAAAGGCAAAATCTTTGTGGGTACGGAAAACAAGAATGACATGAACATGATGCTCAGCACCGTGACCGGAAAATTCGGAATATCTCTGTCAAAGGCTCAGCTGAAGAACTTTCAGGAAGAGGCTATGGTGGGTGTACCCCTCAGCGCCTTGGCTGACTATCTTGGCCTTGAGGCAGACAAGCGCTCCGAAGCTATCAAGACGATGGGAATACCCACTGACAGTCTCAATGGGTCAATGAGTGAGTTCCAGGAGTGGATTGCGGCAGCACGTGACGCCAACTCTGACATGAAGATTGCCATCAAGTGTGACGCTGCAACGCCGTACAAGGTGGTGAAGAAGATGATGTCGGAGCTTCAGGACATGAACGAGAACCGTTACCAACTCGTCACAAATCTTAAGACTACGGAGGAATAATACATGGCAAAGAAGAAAGAAAGCAAGCAGAAGAAGATGAACACCCGCGTGGACTTCACGCCGATGGTGGATATGATGATGCTTCTTATCACGTTCTTCATGCTCTGTACTACCCTGAGCAAGCCGTCAGCCATGCAGCTGACCATGCCGAGCAATGATAAGAACATAAATGATGAGGACCGTAACGCAACCAAGGCTTCGCACACCGTGACTCTCTATCTTGCCGCTAACGACAAGATATATCACGTGGACGGTATTCCAAAGTATGATGATCCTTCTTGCGTGAAGGAAACTACTTGGGGCAAGGACGGACTCCGCAAGGTGCTGATAACGCACACCGTGGAGGAAGGCTATAACCCTGTAGCACAGGTGATGGCAGCCAAGAACCAACTTGATGCCAAGAAGTTGAGTACCAACATGCCGGACTCTATCTATCAGAGAGAGCTGTCTGACATAAAGAACGGTAAACTTCCAAACGGAAAGATTGAAACTCTTACCGTAATCATCAAGGTGCTTGACACCGCGTCGTACAAGAACATGGTTGACGCTCTCGACGAGATGACTATATGCAGTATTGGTAAGTATGTCATTGACAAGGTTAATCCCGATGACGAGAAACTTCTCAAACTCAAGGGAATTAATTAAGTTGATGTCTAACAATTAAATGAATCGATTATGTCAAAGATAGATTTGATTGATAATGGATGGGTTGACCTCGTGTTTGAGGGGCGCAACCAGTCCTACGGAGCTTACAAACTGCGTAAAGATACAGGCAAGCGAAACCTTTTGGCTCTCCTTGTTGTTGCTATCGTAGCTGTTCTGATTGGTGTTGGAGTAAGTGTGAAGAACGCCATTGAGGCAAGCCAGAAAAAGGTGGCTGTCACAACTGACGTCGAACTCTCTAAACTGGCTCAGAAGAAGGAGGCAAAGGTAGAGCGCAAGGAACCGGTAAAGGTTGAGCAGAAGCAGGAAGTAGTTGAGAAGGTGAAGAGTTCTGTGAAGTTCGTAGCCCCTGTTATCAAGAAGGATAATGAGGTTAATCCTGAAGAGGAGTTGAAATCGCAGGATGAATTGTCACAGAACAAGACTGCCATCGGTGCTCTTACCGTTGTCGGTAACGATGAGTCTGGTGAAGTCCTCAAGGCAAAGCAGGTCGTTGTGACCGAGCAGCCTAAGGAGGAAACCAAGGTCTTCGATGTTGTAGAGCAGATGCCTTCGTTCCCTGGAGGACCTAACGCACTGTTCGAGTACTTGTCTTCTCACATCAAATACCCTGTGGTAGCTGAGGAGAACGGTGTTCAGGGTCGTGTAATCGTGACGTTCGTGGTTGAGCGTGATGGCTCTATCACTGATGTTAAGGTTGCCAAGTCTGTTGACCCGTCTCTTGACAAGGAGGCACAGCGCGTGGTAAAGAGCATGCCTCACTGGATTCCTGGTAAGCAGAACGGTACTGCCGTGCGTGTGAAGTACACAGTGCCTGTGACATTCAGACTACAATAGTATATGAATAGAACCTCATTCAACACTATAGTTGGATTAACATTCGTTTTGGGTTTGCTGTTGTCTTGCAACAGCAAACCCAAAAACGGTAGAACGGACACCTACTCATCGGGGTCCATATCGTTTTATTGTGATGAGAGTTTCAGCCCTATCATAGAAGAGGAGACCGAGGTGTTTGAGCTGGCTTATCCTCAAGCTAAGGTAAAGGCTGTATACACCAACGAGTCGGAGGCTGTCAAGACGCTGATGGACACCCTGACTTGCTTGGCTATCACTTCCCGGAGACTGAAAGACTCTGAAAGGGAGAATCTCAAGCAGCGCAAATTTGCGCCCATGGAAGTGCCGTTTGCTTATGACGGTCTTGCCATTATTACCAACAAGAACAATCCCGACACCATGATTACCGTCAAGGACTTTGTGCGTATTCTCACCGGAAAGGTCACAAAGTGGTCGGAAGTTTATCCCCATTCATCGTTGGGCGAGTTTGATGTAGTGTTTGACAATGCTAAATCGAGCATTGTTCACTACTGCGAGGACTCAGTCTTGGGTGGCAAACCCATTACCAGTCCGAAGATTTCGGCTGTCAACAAGAGCAGCCAGGTCATTGATTATGTGTCGAACCATAAGAACGCCATCGGCATTATCGGTTCCAATTGGTTGAACGACAAGCGCGACACTACCAATGTCACATTCAAGAAGAACATTCAGGTTATGGCTGTCAGCAGGATGGACAAAGCCACTGTTACGAGCAGCTGGAAGCCATACCAATATTATATCTTTAACAGGAACTATCCGTTGGTGCGCACTCTCTATGCTATCATCAACGACCCCTATCATGGCTTGCCTTGGGGCTTCGGACAGTTCCTCGCTTCTCCCAAGGGACAGCTTGTCATCTGCAAGTCCGGCCTTATGCCTGTCCGAGGCGAAGTAACGATTAGGGACGTAAATGTATCAACAGAATAAAATCCATTGAATATGAAAGCAGTTAAATATCTTTTCGCAGGTGTGCTGGCCATTGCTGCAAGTTCATCTGTTATGGCTCAGACCGAGGACAAGGCAACTGTAGATGCCATCTCTAAGGTCATCAAGAGTAAGTCGGCTGATGCCGCTGACCAGGTTAAGGATGTGTTCAAGAAGAACAAGAAGAATCCCGAAGTGCTTGTTGGCATTGCCCGCGCATACTATGAGGTTAATGATACGGCCAATGCGATAGACTATGCCAACAAAGCCATCAAGGCTAAGAAAGACTATGCTGCGGCTTACGAACTCCTTGGCGATGTGGCCCAGTTCGGAGGTGATGGAGGTAAGGCTGCCGAATGGTATCAGCAGGCCATATACTTTGACCCGAAGTCGCCCGACTCTTACTTCAAGTATGCCAGTGTATACCGCAAGATAAGTCCCGCAGAAGCCATCGCCAAGTTGGAAGAACTGCGCGCTCAGCGTCCCGATATTGCCGTTGATGCCCTTGAAGGACGCATCCAGTATGCTTCCAACAACTTCTCTGAGGCCGTTAGTTGCTTTGGCAAGGCAGACAAATCCAAGTTGGAGGAAAGGGACATTTGGGAGTATGCCACATCGCTCTATTTCCTTCAGAAGTATCAGAACGCGCTGGATTTGGCCAAATACGGACTGACTAAGAATCCTCGCAGTGCCACATTCAATCGTCTGGCCATGTTCAACAGCACCGAGCTCAAGGACTACAACTCCGCTTTGCAGTATGCCGATGCTCTGTTCAACAAGTCAGACAGTGCCAAGTTCACCTATTTTGATGTCGTTTACTACGGCAACGCCCTCAAGGGAAACAAGGAATACGACAAGGCTCTTGAGCAGTATCACAAGGCGTTGAAGATGGAAATCGACGACAAGGACAAGCGTGCCGGCATCTATAAGGAGATAGCTGATGCCTATAAGGCAAAGGACGACTACGACAATGCAGTTAAGAGCTATCGCGAATACATGAACGGACTGGCCAAAGCGTCGGCTTCCGACTATGCCGGACTTGGTCAGATGTGCATCCAGCGTGCAGACAAGCTCACAGGTGAGGCACGCACTGCAGCGTTCCGCGATGCCGAGAAGGTCTACGATGAACTCCTTTCTAAGTATCCCGATGCAGAAGACTTTGCTCTCCTGTATAAGGCTCGCATCAATTCTTATATAGATCCAGAGACCAAGGACGGTCTGGCTAAGCCATACTACGAGAAGCTTGTGAGCGTAATCAACGCCCGTGCCGACAAGGACAAGACCGACAACGCCCGTCTGCTTGAGGCTTACCGCTACCTTGGCTACTACTATCTGTTGCAGAACGACAAGGAAACCTCCAATTCTTACTGGAACAAGATTCTTGAAATAGACCCGAACGACGCTAACGCAAAACTCGCTTTGGGACAGAAATAATTCCCTTGCGAGGCAGTATTATATGGCGGATGTGCTGTGTGCGCATCCGCCTTTTAAGTATACATAAAACAATACCACAATGAAAAGCTTTGGACAGAAAGCGTGGCTCATGCCACAACCGGTGCTGATTATCGGCACATACAATGAAAATGGAGTTGCCAATGCCATGAACGCTGCATGGGCAGGACAGTGGGATAACCATGAGATTATGATTTCGATGGGCAGTCATGCTACGACTGTCAACCTCAACCGCTGCGGAGAGTTCACCGTTACCTTCGCTACCAAGGAAACGATGGTGGCGGCAGACTATGTGGGCATTGTTAGTGGCAAGAACGAGCCGAACAAGATTCAGAAGACAGGTTGGGCGGCAGTGAAGGCGGAAAACGTCAACGCCCCTGTGTTCACCGACTTCCCCATGACACTCGAATGTCGCATCAAGGAAAAGATTGACGAAAGCGAGAGCGGCTATTACATCATCGCCGAAATCGTGAACATCGTTTGCCGTGAAGAATACCTTGCGGAGGACGGCAAGCCCGATATGGAGAAGATGAATCTCATCGTTTTCGACCCGATACACCATGGTTACGTTCAGCTCGGGCAGCGCATTGGCAACGCTTTTGCGGACGGAAAGAGTTTGAAATAATTGTGGATGTGTAGTGAGGTATGCACTCTAAACACTTAGCGGTGGCAATGTAACTATTCTGCGATTATTGCGCCGTAGAATAGTTACGTGACAACATCATTTGCCACCATAAGCAATGTAGTATAGAACAACCTGTATGATTAGAAAAGCGACAGACAAAGACATCGCCGGCATTGTGGCAGTCTACGAC
>CAVKVO010000121.1:0-7788 GCA_963659575.1 Prevotella sp. CAG:1031 | reverse complement strand
GAAATGAGTTTAGACCCTAAAACAACCATAGAGACAGGCAAAGCCATACTGGGCGTGGAGTTTGGCTCAACGAGAATCAAGGCAGTCTTGATTGACCAGGACAACAAGCCCATTGCCCAGGGAAGCCACGAGTGGGAAAACCAACTTGAAGACGGTCTCTGGACATACAGCATTGAGGCCATCTGGAACGGTCTGCAGAACTGCTATTCCGACTTGCGCGCCAATGTAAGGAAGCTGTACGACACGGACATCGAGATTCTGGCTGCCATCGGTATGAGCGCAATGATGCACGGATACATGGCATTCGACGCCAATGAGGAGATACTCGTGCCGTTCAGAACATGGAGAAACACCAACACCGCACAGGCTGCGGCCAAGTTGTCATCGCTGTTCAACTACAACATACCCCTGAGATGGAGCATTTCCCACCTGTATCAGGCCATCCTCAACAAGGAGGAGCACGTGAACAGCATAGAATATCTGACCACTCTCGCAGGTTATGTACACTGGCAGATAACCGGCAACAAGGTGCTCGGCATAGGCGATGCATCGGGTATGCTGCCGATAGACTCTGACACGAAGAACTATTCACAGACAATGGTCGACAAGTTCGACCAGCTCGTTGCTCCTTACGGCTATAGCTGGAAGCTGCTCGACATACTTCCAAAGGTGCTCAACGCCGGAGAGAACGCCGGATTCCTGACCGAAGAGGGAGCAAAGAAGATAGACATTTCCGGCCATTTGAAGCCGGGCATCCCCGTTTGTCCTCCCGAAGGCGACGCTGGAACGGGTATGGTGGCCACCAACGCCGTGCGCCAGCGCACTGGAAACGTGTCGGCCGGAACATCGTCATTCTCCATGATTGTGCTCGAAAAGGAACTTTCCAAGCCCTACGAGATGATAGACATGGTGACCACACCCGACGGAAGCCCCGTGGCAATGGTTCACTGCAACAACTGTACGTCTGACCTAAACGCATGGGTGGAACTGTTCAAGGAGTATCAGGAACTGCTTGGCGTGCCTGTAGACATGAACGAGTTGTACGGAAAGCTGTATAACAATGCCCTGAAGGGTGATGCTGACTGCGGCGGACTGGTTGCCTACAACTACATCTCAGGCGAACCCGTTACAGGACTGGCCGAGGGAAGACCTCTGTTTGTGCGCTCCGCCAACGACAAGTTCAACCTTGCTAACTTCATGCGCGCCAACCTGTATGCTTCGGTAGGTGTGTTGAAGATAGGCAACGACATCCTTTTCAACGAGGAGAAGATCAAGGTGGACAAGATTACCGGCCACGGTGGACTCTTCAAGACCAAGGGTGTGGGACAGCGTTTCCTCGCAGCCGCCCTCAACTCGCCTATCTCCGTCATGGAGACAGCCGGTGAAGGTGGAGCATGGGGAATAGCCCTGCTCGGTTCCTATCTGGTCAACAACCCCAAGGGACTGCCACTCGCCGACTTCCTCGACGAGATAGTCTTTGCCGGACAGACAGGAGAGGAAATAGCTCCGACAGCCGACGACGTGAAAGGCTTCAACAAGTACATCGAGAACTACAAGAAGTGTCTGCCTATTGAGGAGGCAGCCGTGCAAGCCAAGACAAATTAAACTTACGGTGTGTTTGCGGACTGTCCATAGTTCCGCAAACACATTTTTTGTTTTCCAAACTTTTTAACCGACTAATATCAAGTGTCAGGGGTTATAATGCCCGACTCAAGCAAAATTCATTAATCACATCAACTAAAGCAAAACTACACCATGAACAAGTTCATCGCTACTACACTGCTATCAACGATGGCCGCCTTCTCCGTGCAGGCACAGAATCTGACAGGAACAATCCATGCCGACAAGGGAGGCGCAAAGATACACAAAGAGATTTACGGACAGTTTGCCGAACACCTCGGCTCATGCATATACGGCGGTCTGTGGGTAGGCGAAAACTCGCAGATACCCAACATCAACGGCTACCGCAAGGATGTGTTCAACGCCCTCAAGGCTCTGCAAGTGCCGGTGTTGCGCTGGCCAGGCGGATGCTTTGCTGACGAATATCACTGGATGGACGGTATCGGTCCTAAGGACAAACGTCCCAAGATGCAGAACAACAACTGGGGCGGCACGATAGAAGACAACTCCTTCGGTACTCACGAGTTTCTCAATCTGTGCGAAATGCTCGGTTGCGAACCATACATCAGCGGCAACGTGGGCAGCGGCACTGTTGAGGAACTGGCCAAGTGGGTGGAATATATGACTTCCGACGGCGACACTCCTATGGCCAAACTGCGCCGCCAGAACGGTCGCGACAAGGCGTGGAAAGTGAAGTTCCTCGGCGTGGGCAACGAGAGTTGGGGTTGCGGAGGCAATATGCGTCCCGAATACTATTCCGACCTCTTCCGCCGCTACTCCGTTTACTGCCGCAACTACGATGGCAACAACCTCTACAAGATAGCCAGTGGTGCCAGCGACTACAACTACAACTGGACCAAGGTGCTTATGAACAACATTGGCCACCGTATGAACGGCGTGTCGCTCCACTACTACACCGTTACCGGTTGGAGCGGAAGCAAAGGTTCGGCCCTGAACTTCAACAAGGACGACTACTATTGGACTATGGGCAAATGCCTCGAAATAGAGGACGTGATAAACCGCCACTCAAAGATAATGGACGAGAAGGACCCGAAGAAGCAGATAGGTCTCTTGGTTGACGAATGGGGAACATGGTGGGACGAGGAACCCGGCACCATCAAAGGTCACCTCTATCAGCAGAACTCCATGCGCGACGCCTTCGTGGCAGCCCTTTCGCTCAACGTATTCCATCGCCACACCGACCGTGTGCGCATGGCCAATATAGCACAGGTGGTCAACGTGCTGCAATCCATGATACTTACCGACCAGAAAGGTACGGGTCACATGGTGCTCACTCCTACATATCACGTGTTTGAAATGTACAAGGGATTCCAAGAAGCTACCTACCTGCCCATCGACGTGACCAAGTGCGACAGTATGTCCGTACGCGGCGACAATCACTCAAAGTCAGGCCGCAACATACCCATCGTAAGCTCTTCCGCAGCCAAGCGCGCTGACGGTTCCATCATCATTTCGCTGGCCAACGTTGACGTTGACAAGGCTCAGACAGTTGAAATGAACATCGACGGAGCACAGCTCAAGACCGTTGAAGGACGCATACTTACTTGCAAGAACGTGGCCGACTACAACGACTTTGACCATCCCGATAGGGTTGCACCCACAGCTTTCAAGGACGCAAAGTTGAAAAAAGGTGTTCTCTCTGTCAAAGTTCCTGCAAAATCAATAGTGGTTCTCAACCTAAAATAGTATATTTGTAGGGCGGTTATGTATGAAGGCTAAAGCCGCTTAACCCTAAGGAAACTTACAAAGCCATCCTATAATACTTTATGAAAAAGTCAACTATCATTACCATAGCGTGCGCGGCCTGTTTCACGGCAGGTCACGCACGCGAAATCGCACAAACGGATGCCGCACAAACAGGATGCGCCTCCGCTTCTATTGACGCTGTGGGCGACATGGCCGGACAGGAAATCTCCGGCAATGCGCCTGACGACAACACTTCCAAGGCTACAAAAAAGACATGGAGCGGCAATCCGATACTGCCAGGTTTCCATGCCGACCCCGAAGTGCTGTACTCCTACAAGACCAAACGCTACTACATCTACTCCACAACCGACGGACAACCCGGTTGGGGAGGATGGTATTTCACTTGCTATTCGTCGAAAGACCTCGCCAACTGGCAGTATGAAGGTGTCACTCTCGACGTGCTGAAAGACACCCGATGGAGCATCGGCAACGCTTGGGCACCGGCAATAATCGAGAAGAAGGTTGACGGCAAATACAAGTACTACTTCTATTATAGTGCCAACACAGGCAAGGCCAAAGCCATCGGTGTGGCAGTGGCCGACAGTCCCACAGGGCCGTTTACCGACTTCGGCAAACCCATTGTGGACAAACGTCCCGAAGGACAGCACAACGGACAACAGATTGACGTTGACGTTTTCTCCGACCCTGACACCGGAAAGAGTTACCTTTATTGGGGCAACGGCTACATGGCCGGTGCGGTGCTCAACGACGACATGACGAGCATTGACACCACGACTATCGTGCGCATGACACCTCGCGGCGGTTCTCTTGCCGACTATAAGTATCGCGAAGCTCCGTATGTGTTCAAGCGCAACGGACTCTACTACTTCCTCTGGAGCGTTGACGACACTGGTTCGCCCAACTATCATGTGGCCTACGGCACAAGCAAGTCGCCGCTCGGCCCCATTGAAGTGGCAAAGGAACCTGTAATACTCATTCAGGAACCGGCCGAGGAGATATACGGCACGGCGCACAACAGCGTGCTCCAGATACCGGGCAAGGACGAGTGGTACTTCGTTTATCACCGCATAAACAAAAACTATCTCTCCAAGGACAAAGGGCCGGGCTTCCATCGAGAAGTGTGCATCGACAAGATGGAGTTCAACAGCGACGGCACCATTCGCCGCACCACGCCCACACACAAAGGAATCAAAAGAATCAAATAATAAAACTAACACATTATCAAAATTATGAACGACAAGAATGTCATGAACAAAGCGGCGGACAACATCCGTATTCTCGCCGCATCTATGGTAGAAAAAGCCAACTCTGGTCACCCCGGAGGTGCAATGGGAGGCGCAGACTTCATCAACGTACTGTTCTCAGAGTTTTTGGTTTACGACCCCGAGTGCCCGTCATGGACTGGCCGCGACCGTTTTTATCTCGATCCTGGTCACATGTCGCCCATGCTCTATTCTGCACTCGCACTGCAAGGCAAGTTCACTCTCGACGAACTGAAGCAGTTCCGCCAGTGGGACTCCCCTACTCCCGGTCACCCCGAGCGCGACATTGAGCGTGGCATAGAGAACACCTCTGGTCCTCTCGGACAGGGACACACTTTTGGCGCTGGTGCTGCCGTAGCTGAAAAATTCCTTGAGGCACGTCTGGGCAAGACTCCCATGCAGCACAAAATCTACGCCTACATTTCCGACGGTGGCGTGGAGGAGGAAATATCCCAAGGCACTGGCCGCATCGCCGGTATACTTGGACTGAACAACCTCATCATGTTCTACGACTCCAACGACATCCAGCTCTCTACAGAGTGCAAGGTGGTGATGCAGGAAGACACTGCCGCCAAGTACGAGGCTTGGGGATGGAACGTTGTGACCATCAACGGTAACGATCCCGACGAGATCCGCAAGGCTCTCACAGACGCACAGAAGGAAGAAAAACGTCCTACTCTGATCATCGGAAAGACCGTTATGGGCAAGGGCGCACTGCGTGCTGACGGCACAAGCTATGAGCACTGCATCAACACCCACGGTGCTCCGCTCGGTGGCGACGCCTACATTAATACTATAAAGAACCTCGGTGGTAACCCCGAAGAGCCGTTCGTGATATTCCCCGAAGTGCAGAAGCTGTATGCCGACCGCCGCGAGGAACTGAAGAAGATTGTTGCCGCACGTCGCGAGGAAGAGAAGAAATGGGCTGAAGCCAATCCCGACAAGGCTGCCTTGTTGAAGGAGTGGTTCAGCGGAAACGCTCCCAAGGTTGACTGGAGCGTGCTCACCCAGAAGGAAGGTTCGGCCACTCGTGCCGCTTCGGCTGCTTGCCTTGGCGTGCTGGCAGAGCAAGTGCCCAACATGGTTTGCTCTTCTGCCGACCTCTCCAACTCCGATAAGACCGACGGATTCCTCAAGAAGACCCACTCTCTTGCCGCTGACGATTTCACAGGAGCATTCTTCCAGGCTGGTGTAAGCGAGCTCACCATGGCTTGCATGTGCATCGGTATGTATCTGCACGGTGGTGTGATTCCCGCTTGCGGAACATTCTTCGTGTTCTCCGACTACATGAAACCCGCCGTGCGTATGGCCGCTCTCATGGAAGTGCCTATCAAGTTCATCTGGACTCACGACGCATTCCGCGTAGGTGAAGACGGACCTACCCACGAGCCTGTTGAGCAGGAAGCACAGATTCGCTTGATGGAGAAGCTGAAGAACCACCACGGCAAGGACAGCGTGCGTGTGTTCCGTCCGGCTGACGCTGACGAGACCACTGTATGCTGGGCTATGGCTATGGAGAACATGGAGACTCCTACTGCGCTCATCTTCTCCCGTCAGAACATCGCCAAACTGCCTGCCGGCAACGACTACGAACAGGCTCGCAAGGGTGCTTATGTAGTGGCTGGTTCAGACGACAACTACGATGTGATTCTGCTTGCAAGCGGTTCTGAGGTGTCTACCCTCGTGGCTGGAGCCGAACTTCTGCGCAAGGACGGCGTGAAGGTGCGCATCGTGAGTGCTCCTTCTGAAGGTCTGTTCCGCACTCAGAGCAAGGAATACCAGGAGAGCGTATTGCCCAAGAACGCCAAGATATTCGGTATGACAGCCGGACTGCCCGTCACCCTCGAAGGACTTGTTGGTGCCAACGGACGTGTTTGGGGCATGCCGAGCTTCGGTTTCTCCGCTCCCTACAAGGTGCTCGACGAGAAACTGGGCTACACTGGTGAGAATGTTTACAAGCAGGTAAAGGCTTTCTTGGCCGAATAACCATTCTACAGCATACAAAGCTATGGACATTAAGACTGTAGGGATAGCCAGCGACCACGCTGGCTTCCCTTTGAAAAAGTTTGTTCTGCAGTATCTGGAAAGCCACGGCTATGCCTACAAGGACTACGGCACATACAGTGACCTTAGTTGCGACTATCCCGATTTCGGTCATGCTTTGGCCGAAGGAGTGGAAAGTGGCGAGGTATATCCCGGCATAGGTATCTGCGGAAGTGGCGAAGGCATAAGCATGACGCTCAACAAGCATCAGGGCATACGTGCCGGACTGGCTTGGACTCCGGAGATTGCTCATCTCATACGTCAGCACAACGATGCCAACGTACTCGTAATGCCCGGACGTTTCATCGACAACAAGACTGCCGAAGCCATCCTCGACGAGTTCTTCAAGACCTCTTTTGAGGGCGGCCGCCACCAGCTTCGTGTCGAAAAGATTCCTTTGAAGAAGCAGTAAGCTAATCCTTTCAAGTACATATTAGACAAATGGCTTTGCATTTTGAGGTGCAAAGCCTTTTGTCTTTTTGGGGGAATAATTCGATAGATTAGCTTTGGCAGATATACCCAAAACTGTTTTCGAGGTCAATACGTTTGTGGGCAAAGGAAAGCGCGAGCTATTTTTTGACCAAGCTATAACTGCGATTTTTGTTGCCACCATGCGCTTCAATATATCCGAACTCTGTGAGTTGGCGCATATAACGCTTGGCGGTTGTGGCAGTAAAGCCAAATTCAGAAATGACATCATCAGTGGCGACCTCTTGCTTGTCGGCCATAAACAGAAGAATATCGACCATTTTCTCTGCCACCGAGGGCTTTATCGACCATTTATCGACCATTTTCTTTGTAACAGTCGTTTTATCGACCATTTCCTCCGATATAGACTTTACATATTGGTCGATATCCGACTTTATGTGTCGGCAATGCAACTCCATCATACAGTCTATGAAGATGTCTATGTTTTCCTCTTCTCTTGTATCAATCAAGGCTTGGATGTATTCCGCCTTGTCTTCTTTCAGCACCTTTGTAGGCAGTACGCCAAACTCCATTTGCAAGAGGTTCATCAGTAAACGAGAAGTTCTTCCGTTGCCATCTGCCCATGGATGAATCGTAACCAGTTCGTAGTGCGCCCAAAAACTTAGTTCGTAGATGGCTGCGGTATCGTCTTGCTTTATTGCCTCTC
>CAVKVO010000120.1:0-7805 GCA_963659575.1 Prevotella sp. CAG:1031 | reverse complement strand
GCAACGCCCTGGGTTTTCAACGCCATTAGGTAACTTGCGCCCTGAAGGGGCAGCTGCATGGAACCTCGTAGTATCGCATATACAACATGATTATATAAAGCAGTTGCCCCTTCAGGGCGCAAGTTAGTGGTAGCATCATACATACCCAGGGTGCCGTCGCTTCGCTCCTCTGCCCTGGGCTATGGGTAGTTGCCCTTTCAGGGCGCAAAGAATGCTTAACAGTCATAATCCTTTTATTTTATAAGTTATATATCTATCATAGTTAACCAATTTGTTTCCTTACGAAAACCAGCCGTTTTCTTAGCAACATATATTACACTTACTTGCCGTATATCGTTAACACTCATTCGTCTACGATATTTCTTTAGACTTAACAATCATCCGTTTTACTCCCTTAACCATACTTATACGAATTATAAATAATACAAACAAGAAAAAAATTCATGCTGATATGCTTGCCCGTTAGCGTTTTCTTGCTAACTTTGCAGTCGACAAGGAGGTCACAAATTACTCATTAAAACTAAACAAATACTGATTATGACAAAGAAATTCATCTGCCCCGTATGTGGATATATCCACGAAGGCGAAACAGCACCAGAGAAGTGCCCCATCTGCAAAGCACCGGCTTCAAAGTTCATTGAACTCAACGACGACGGACAGGCTTCGTTCGCAACCATGCATGTGCTTGGCGCAGCCCGCAAAGAGGGTGCATCTGAGGAAATGATTAAGGACCTTGAGGCTCACTTCAACGGCGAGTGCGGCGAAGTGGGAATGTATCTGGCCATGAGCCGTCAGGCTGACCGTGAGGGCTACCCCGAGATTGCCGAGGCTTACAAGCGCTACGCACTGGAGGAAGCTGAGCACGCATCGAAGTTCGCAGAGCTGCTGGGCGACGTTCTGAAGGACACCGAGAGCAACCTGAAGGCACGTATCGCTGCTGAGAAGGGCGCTTGCGAGGACAAGTTCCGCATTGCCAAGAACGCCAAGGCAGCTGGCATGGACGCTACTCACGACACTGTGCACGAAATGGCCAAGGATGAGGCTCGCCACTGCGCCGGTTTCATCGGTCTGTATGAGCGCTATTTCGGCAACAAGAAGTAGGATTGCGATAGGTGGTTCGATGGGTTATCCGCTGCGTATTGCCTTGCTGCGATAAGACGCAGAGTTTTGCAGAGATAAGACCTGTAGTCTTGCGGATGTAAGGCGTAGAGCATTTCGGCGGTAATTTATAGGACTACTCTATACAATAAAATAAGGTGTAAAGCCGTTTTATCTGTAATTATGATAAGACGGCTTTACGTTTTTTTGGCGGTCACCGTGGCGTTTGTCATGGCCGCATGCACCGATGACGATTCGTTCACAACGAGTTCGTCGGCACGACTCACATTTTCCACCGACACAGTAAACCTCGACACGGTGTTCAGCACCGTGCCCACGTCGACACACACGTTCTTTGTGTACAACCGGGGCGACGACGGACTGCGCATACGCACCGTGCGGCTCGCGCGAGGCAACCAGAGCGGCTACAGAGTGAACGTGGACGGCACCTATCTGGACAACTCCACCGGCAGCGTGGCCAACGATTTCGAGGTGCGCAAGGGCGACAGCATACGGGTGTTTGTGGAACTTACTTCGCCCATGAACAACGGCGACGGACCGCAAAAGGTGCAGGACGAACTGGTGTTTGCCCTTGAGAGCGGCGTGGAGCAAAGGGTTGTGCTGCGCGCATGGTCGTGGGACGCACAGATTATAGACACTCTGGCCATAAAGAGCGACACCACCATAGCCTCAACCAAGCCAGTGCTGGTGCGCAGGGGCATCTCCGTGGACAGTGCTGCCACACTAACGGTGCTCTCTCCCACCCGATTCTACTTCAAGAGCGGCGCCGGCATCGACGTGTATGGCCGTCTCTTGGTGCAAGGCACGGCCGGCGACGGTGGCGATGTGGTGTTCCGAGGTGAGCGCACCGACCGTATGTTCAGCTATTTGCCCTACGACAGGGTGAGCGGACAGTGGCGCGGCATACGTCTGCACGCCTCTTCCACTGGCAATGAGATTGACTTCGCCGACATACACAGTGCGGAATATGGCATACAGTGCGACTCCGCCGCATACGATTCTACGGCTTTCCGCCTCGTGTTGAGCAATTCCACGATACACAACTGCAAGGGCTACGGACTGGTGGCAACCAATTCCAACGTGGCTCTGTACAACTGCCAACTGTCAAACACGCTCGGCGACTGTCTCTGCGTGATGGGTGGCAAGGCAGAGGTGGTATACTGCACGCTCGCACAGTTCTATCCGTTCAGTGCCGACCGTGGAGTGGCGCTGCGGTTCACCAACTTCAAGGACGACGCAAGCATTCCTCTGCACGGCTTCGTGTGCTACAACTCGCTCATAACCGGCTATGCTGAAGACGAGGTGATGGGCGAAACGAAAGACTCCACCGTGGCCTACGCCTACTACTTTGCCAACTGCATAATGCGCACTCCACCTGTTACGGACTCCACCAAGCTGGCTCCGTTTGACAACGTGGTGATGGAAACGCCGAAAGACAGTGTGCAGGGCAAGGCGCATTTCCGCCTTATCGACGAGGACAACCTTTATTACGATTTCCGTCTCGACAGTCTTTCCACCGCCATCGGGCGCGCCACGCCTATCTACTGGTTGCCGAGCGATAGGCGCGGACGGCTTCGCGGCGACAAACCCGACATCGGTTGCTACCAATACGAGGGTACAGCGCAAGAATAACCTTACTGCGGGGTTTTACAGAACCACACCAAACAGACATGACAAGCGAATTTGACATAAGAGTGCTGCCGCAAACGGCGGCCAACGAGGAGAGTATCAAAGCCTACATCGCCGAGATGCAGGGACTGGACGTGCGCACCATCAACGCCATACGTATAATAAGGAAGAGCATAGACGCACGCCACCGCACGATATACGTCAACCTGAAGGTGAGAACCTACATCAACGAGATGCCCAAGGACGACAGTTTCGTACGCACAACCTATGGCGACGTGTCGGAAGCACGGCAGGTAGTGGTCGTAGGTGAAGGTCCTGCGGGACTGTTTGCCGCTCTCCGCCTCATCGAACTCGGTCTGCGCCCCATCGTGATAGAGCGCGGCAAGGACGTAAGGGAGCGCAAGCGCGACCTGGCCGGCATCACCAAGGAGCAGAAGGTGAACTCTGAGAGCAACTACTGCTACGGTGAGGGTGGCGCAGGGGCTTATTCCGACGGAAAACTCTATACGCGGAGCAAGAAGCGCGGCAACACTGAAAAGATACTCAACGTGTTTTGCCAGCACGGTGCGCCGCTCGCCATACTGTATGACGCGCATCCGCACATCGGCACCGACAAACTTCCGAAGGTGATAGAGGCCATGCGCAACACCATACTGGCGTCCGGCGGCGAGGTGCACCACCAGACTCGCATGGAAAGACTCGTGGTTGAGGGCGACAAAGTGACAGGCGTGGAGGCCACGGAGCTGACTTCGGGCAGAGAACTGACCTTTTCCGGACCCGTGATACTGGCAACAGGCCACTCCGCACGGGACGTTTACCGCTATCTGGCCAACGCCAAGATAGAGATAGAGGCCAAGGGACTGGCCGTAGGCGTGCGACTGGAGCATCCCTCGGCATTGATAGACCAGATGCAATACCACAACAAGCAGGGACGCGGACGATGGTTGCCCGCAGCGGAATACTCGTTTGTCACCCAAGTGGACGGCCGCGGTGTATATTCGTTCTGCATGTGTCCTGGCGGATTTGTCATCCCTGCCGCCACAGGTGCGCAGCAGATTGTGGTCAACGGCATGAGTCCGAGCAACCGTGGAGGCAAGTGGTCGAACAGCGGAATGGTGGTTGAGACGCGTCCGGAGGACATTGAGGGCGACGATCCGTTGCGCATGATGATGTGGCAGGAACAGATAGAGCACGACTGTTGGCAACAGGGCAACATGAAGCAGACCGCTCCGGCGCAGCGCATGGCCGATTTTGTCAACGGACGACTGAGTTACGACCTGCCGGCAAGCTCCTACGCTCCGGGACTCATCTCTTCGCCGCTCCATTTCTGGCTTCCGCCATTCGTAAGCAAGCGGTTGCAGGAAGCGTTCAAGACGTTTGGCCGCTCCTGTCACGGTTTTCTCACCAACGAAGCGACCATGATAGCGGCGGAAACGAGAACTTCATCGCCGGTGCGTGTGCTCCGCAGCAACGAAACTCTGATGCACGTCAGGCTGAACGGACTGTTTCCCTGTGGCGAAGGTGCCGGTTATGCCGGAGGAATAGTGTCCGCAGGTGTCGACGGTGAACGCTGTGCGGAAATGTGCGCGCAATATATGTCCGCCATTTAGTATAAAACGAAGGGCTGAACGGTACCTTTATAATATGTAGACGACACATTTATAATATATAGGTGCCACATCGGGCAACCGCAAACTTCACCTTTATTATATATACACGCCGCCTTTGGCAACCTAAAACAACCTTTGGAATGGATTTAGAACTTATCAAAAAGATTATAAACGAGCGTCCCAACATGATTACTGCCCTCGGTATTGAGCTTGTCTCAACGCCTGAGGCCGAAGAATGTACCGCCACGATGCCCGTTGACAGCCGTACGTGTCAGCCATACGGCATACTTGACGGCGGAGCATCGCTTGCTTTGGCCGAAAACCTGGCAGGTTGCGGTTCGCAAGTGCTTTGCCCCGACTGCCAGTGCATGGGTATCAACGTGAGCGGACAGCACTTGAAGTCGGCAAAGGTTGGAACCACCGTCACCGCCGTGGCACATTTGGTGCACAAGGGGCGCACTCTCCACAACTGGACGGTCACCATAAGCGACGAACAGGGCGACACGGTGGCCACAGTGAGCGTGACCAACTTCATAAAGCACCCGGACAAGGGAGGCGAAGCCCGATGACAGCCTTTGCGATATACCGTTTGCCGCAAGCGAACGAGTGCGTGATGGTGGAGCAGACCGATGGTGAGCCAGAGGAGATGGCCTCGTTGGCAAGTCTGAACGGCCGCAAGGGATTCGTCGTAGCGCCGTTCGCAGCGTCAACAGACTGCCCCGTATTGCTCATACGTCCCGACAAAACTACCTCGATTGCCGTTTCCGAACTGCCCGACTGCGCTGACACTGCTCCACGAGCCGTTCTTACGGAGGCCGACCGAAAGGTTTATGCCGCCGATTTCCATCGATTCCACTCGCAGATAGTCGAGGGAAACTTCCAGAAGATAGTGCTTTCGAGGTGCGCCACAGCCGTTGCCACCTCAATGCCGTCGCTCCTGCAACTCTTTTCGCGGGCTTGCCGGATGTTTCCCCGCATGTTTGTCGCCCTCGTGAGCACAGCCCGCAGTGGCACATGGCTTGCGGCAACGCCCGAAATACTGCTGAAGGGCGAGCGCGGACTGTGGGAAACGATGGCTCTGGCAGGCACGATGCCGCTGACCGAGGGGCAACTGTCGTTTGACAATCCGCCGGCTTCCATGGGCGAGAGCGACGACAACGGCATCGACTGGAGCGCGAAAAACATACGTGAACAGCGGTTTGTGGCGTCGTATATAGCCGAAAGCATCGCCCCGTTTGCCACCAACGTGATTGAGAAAGGTCCATATACAGTCAGAGCTGGCAACCTTGTTCACCTGCGGAGCGACTTTTCGTTCACCCTTAACCATGCTGAACAGCTCGGCTGCCTGCTCGACGCTCTCCATCCAACGCCGGCCGTGTGCGGTTTGCCCAAACAAGAAACTCTCCGGTTCATACTGGACAATGAGACCACGCCGCGCCGATACTACAGCGGAGTGATAGGTCCAATAGACGCCGACGGGCTGACCAATCTGTGCGTGTCGCTGCGCTGCATGGAGATACTGGACAACCAGTACCGCCTGTATGCCGGAGGCGGACTCGTGGACGCCAGCACCGAGACCGCGGAATGGCTCGAAACGGAAGCAAAGATGGGCACAATGGGCAGCGTGATAGGACTGGAAACAAGTCTGTAAGCATCCGGATGCCTATCAACAACCATACAGAAGCCAAATATCAACGGCGCTGAAACCAGCAACTAACCATACGAAGGTTTATCTACAACCAAACAGAAACAAGCGAAAAGGATGTATTCTGACAAAGAAAACGTAAACATACTCACGGCTCTGCTCGTGGCTCACGGTGTGGAAAAGGCCGTGGTTTGTCCCGGCAGCCGCAACGCTCCGATAGTTCACAACCTCAATGAGTGCAAGCAGATAGACTGTTTTCCCGTCACCGACGAGCGCTCGGCTGGGTTCTACGCCTTGGGACTTGCCTTGGCAACCGGTCGCCCCGTGGTGGTGTGCGTCACTTCCGGCTCCGCACTGCTCAATGTCGCGCCGGCAGTGGCCGAGGCTTTCTATCGCCACGTGCCTCTGATTGTGGTGTCGGCCGACCGTCCCGCAGCATGGATTGGCCAGCTCGACGGACAGACTATGCCGCAGCCCAACGCTTTGGCTGGCTTTGTGCGCAAGACCGTAAGTCTGCCGGAACCGCACGACGAGATTGAACGATGGCACTGCAACCGACTTGCGAACGAGGCGTTGTATCTCTCCACTTGCCGCTGCGGCGCTCCGGTGCACATCAATGTGCCGATAACCGAACCGTTGTTCAACTTCAGCGCATCCGAACTGCCGCAGGAGCGGACGATAAAGCTCGTGCCTATGGCATCGACCTGTGTGACTGATTCTCCTCTGACAGCCGCAGTGTACCGTGCAAACAGGCCGATGATTGTCTTTGGACAGATGGCCCCAAACACTATAAGCGACGACACGTTGGAAAAGCTCAGCAGGAAGTTTGTCGTAATCAGCGAACCACTGAGCATTGGCCGAAGTACAGTTCACGTCGACGAGGCCCTCTACTGCCTCGGTATGGCCAAAGAGTATTTCCCCGACTTCGTGATATACATCGGAGACACGCTTGTGAGCAAGCGCGCGCGGCAGTTTTTGCGCCAGTCGAAGGCCGAAACGTGGATGCTAACGCCCGATGCAGGAGTGCTGTCAGACCCGCTTATGTCGCTCACCCATGTGATTGAGTATCACTCTAACGGCCATCTCAACGACATTCTCACCGCCGTGGCCACCGCAACCGACACGCCTGCAGACATTGAGGCCTGCCCTACTCCATCGGAAGCCGCACAGAACAGAACCGAGTTCCACCGGCTTTGGAACAACGCTTTGGCCAAAGCCGACAACCACGCAGCCGACTTCAACCCGAAGTATTCGCAGTTGGCTGCGGTGAAATACTTTGAGGAACAGCTGGAAGACATGGAAGAAACGCTGCATATCCACTACGCCAACAGCACCGCCGTGCGGCTCGCCAACATCTATGCCTGCCACTACGTGTGGTGCAACCGTGGCGTGAACGGCATAGAAGGGAGCCTTTCCACCGCAGCCGGATTCTCCTTGGCCACCGACGACCGTGTGTTTTGCATCATCGGCGACCTCAGTTTCTTCTACGACCAGAACGCCCTGTGGAACACCAACCTAAAGGGCAACCTGCGCATACTGCTGCTCAACAACGGTGAGGGCGGCATATTCCGACAGTTGAAAGGACTGGGCGACAGTCCCGCAGCTCACAATTATGTCGCTGCCGCACACACTTCCAACGCGCAAGGCATCTGCACACAAAACGACATAGGCTACATCAGAGCCACAAACATGGCCGAAATGCAGATGGGAATAGTGACTCTGCTCACCCGAGACGCCTCGCGCCCGATGCTCCTTGAGGTGGTTACAGACGCTGAAACGGACACCCAAGTTCTGAAAGACTA
>CAVKVO010000119.1:0-7805 GCA_963659575.1 Prevotella sp. CAG:1031 | reverse complement strand
CGTTTGACAAGGCTATTGCCCTGGCAAACAAGAGTCACGCCGACAACATAGGTTGGTTGATCAAGGGCAAGGCATCTACCTACGAGATGGCTGGCGACCACAAGCGCACGCTGCAGTATCTCGAAAAGGCCATAGTTGCCAACAAGACTATGGACAAGGCTCTGCTCAGCATGAAGGGACGCTGCTTCATCTTCCTCGGTCAGCTTGATTCAGCCCAGATATACGTTGATTCCGCACGTATGGACAAGCGCTACTACGAGAAAGCCACATACTACGACGAACTGTCAATGATTGCCGAACGCTCCGGACGGCTCAAGGAGGCCATCGAATACCGCCGACGCTTTGAGGCGTGCGTAGACTCGCAGTATGACGAAGACCGCAAACTGGCTCTCGCACAGTCGGAGCGGCGCTACAACTACACCTTGGTGCAGACCGAGCGCGACCACTACGCGCTCGACAGTCAGCGCAAGACGGCACTGAGCATTGCGCTGATGGCGGTGCTTGTGGCCGTGGGTATTGGTGCTTTGTACATACACCAACGCTACCGCCGACGCACTAAGGATGCGCTGCGCATGAAGGACGACCTGCTCGCACAAAGCCTTGCACTGGTGAAAGAGCGCGGACTGCAACTAATGCAGACCAAACAGGAGGCGCAGGACAAGGAGATGGAACTGCTCACAAGCCTCAACGACAAGGACGAACAGCTCATCGAACTGCGCCAGCAGCAGCGCGGACTGAAGGAAAGCATACTGCACACCAACGACGTGATACGCAAAATTGAGAACATACGGCGTATGAACGAGGCCAAGAAGATAGCATCTGCAAAGTCGATAGCCCTCTCGGCCGACGAGATGCAAAACCTGATAGACTCCACAAACCTGTGCTACGACAACTTCGTGGAACGGCTTAGGCAACGCTTTGGCGAACTGACTCCGGGCGATCTCTGCCTCTGTTGCCTGCTGAAACTCGGTGTCGGTTCGCAAGACCAGAGTCTGCTTCTCAACACCACCGACTCGACTCTGCGCACGAGGAAGTACAGATTGAAGAAAAAGAAGATGCAGCTCGACGACGACTATGGCACACTCGACGATTTCATGCGCACGTTCTAATGACTTCATTCGCACGTTCTAGACAACTTTATGCGCACGTTCTAATGACTTTATACGTATATTCTAATGACGGCAGAATAGCTACTATGTCACGCAACCACACTTCCACCTTTTCGTTTTTATAGCTATCCGTAGTTACGAATAGAAAGATTTTCAGCCTTTCAAACGCCGATTTTACCGCAAAACAGGTGCTTGTCTATATGTTAACACACGGCAAAATCGTAATAATGCGCTTTATGACAGCAACTTAGCCATTATTGTATCAATATGTCCATGTCTATACCAAAACCATGTCTATATGTTGTCTAAACGGTTTCGACTGCGTAATTTTGCAATCGGAAACGCAATAACAGCGTCAGCATACGACAACATGCAATCGGAAACGCAACAATAGCGGCAACATACGACAACACACAATACATTAACACTTAAACAAAGAGAAAGCTTATGAGAAATCTGTTCTTTCTTTCGCTGCTGCTTGGCGGCAGCATGATGGCAACAGCCCAGACCTCCACGGCTACCCAGAAGGTGATCTCTGCAGAGACACTGAAGGCGAAAGCCCAGAAGGTTGAGATGCCCAAGACGTTCAACCCACTCTCACTCCAAAGGCAGTTTGACCCAAGTCTGCTCCAGGAGCTTGTCAAGAAGAACCAATCTTCTGGCAAACCCGTAGAGAGCAGCCGTCTGCAAGCGGCAAATGCCCGCACGGGCAAACAGCTCAACAGAGTTGGAGAGGCCGTAGACACTGTGAGCTACTTCACCGTGGCGCAGTCTTACTACTCCAGTCGCTCGTTCATCAGCGACGGTGGCGACGTGCTTCCATACAACATCGGAGTGGCCATCGACGGAACAAAGGTGACATTCACCAACTTCTTCAACCTCTACGACCCCACATCGTGGTCGCCGGCTCACGACCGTGCCTTCTCCGGAACATACGATGCCGAAAAGAAGACCATCACCGTGCCCACCAAGTCAAGCTTTGCTGAGGCCACTATATGCGGTGACTTCTGGACAACGTATCCGGCAGTGCTGATGTGCGGAACCATCGACGACAAAGGTTCACTCGCTCCCGACAATGAACTGGTGTTCAAGGTAGAGGGCGACTTCGACCGCATCACCACCGACCAGGCCGTGTGCGCCATCATGTATTCGCCCGACGGCAGCCAGAGCTACGGTGTGCAGGAGGCGTTCAAGCGCATCTACATACAAAAGCCGTCGGCCGGAGCCAAACTCGTGGCTCTCACGGGCATGGTTAATTTGGGTTCCACATTCCCCAACTATCCCGTAAGCAAGACGTTCGCCATAGCCAACCTTGGCAACGACGCCACCGACTTCGCCATCGACACAGAGAGCGACGACGAGGCGTTCACCGTCAATCCCGTGTCGGGCAGCTTGGCCGGACAGAGCGTGCAAAAGTTCAACGTGGAGTTCAAGGGTGCCACCAAGGGCGACTACGAAGGCATCTCCACAATAGAATGGGAAGGCGAAGACGCTGAACCGCTGATGGTGCAGCTTGGCGGTACCGTGATTGGCTATCCCGACTATTCGGGCGCAGTAAAGGCTGGCGACATCACGCTCACCACCGACATCGACTACCCCTTCGTGGTGGATACGCTTGACAACGGCACCATCGTAGCCGCTTCCGACACCAAGGGCTACGGCGGCGCTTCTTCAAAACTGTACGCCAAGTTCACCGTGCCAGAGGGCAAACTCGGTACATTCTCGTGGAAAGGCGTAAGCAACAACTCCAATTACTTTTATTACAACGCCGGCGGAGTGTTCATCGACGACAACGCCACATCCTATTCGGCATTTACCGGAGCCAACGAGGACATGTCTGGCAAGGTTGAGTTCGCTCCCGGTGAGCACGTGGTACGCTTCCAGTATGACGGTTATTACTACACTGGCGACCCCAGCAACCGCCTGTATGTGTATGACCTCAACCTTGATTTGGCTGACTTGGCCAACGATGCCGCTGAGCTTAAAACACCTACTGTTGACCTCGGACAGTTCATCGCAGAACCCGGCATTCCCGCTACTGGCTCTGGCGAAATAACCTTTGTCAACAAGGGAAAGAACCCATTGAAGGCAACGAAGGTGACTATCAACGGTGACCAAGTGTTCTCTGTATCGCCCGACAACAGCGGCGTAAGCACCATGGGCACACTCTCTCTGCCCGTTTCCATGTCGGCTACCGAAGCTGGCGAGTATGCCGCAATTGCCTCTGTTGAGACCAATGCCGGCACATACAACGTCACTCTGAAGGCTCTCGTTCGCGACATGCCCGACTTCCAGAGCTTTGTTGAGGAAGGCGACTTCACCTTCACCACCGACCCGAGCCATCCGTTCTTGGTTGAGAATGGCGTGGCCTACAACTCAACAGCCCAAATGCCCGACAACGAATACAACACCGCATGGGTGCAGGCTTCGTTCACTGTGCCTGAGGGCAAGATAGGTATTCTCTCTTGGGACGGCGACTTCGACGGTATGGAGCCCACCGAGCCTGACAACTGGTACACCACTGACTATGGTACGATAGAGATAAAACATCCCATGACCACAGGTTCCAAGAGCGTTTGCGGACGCAACGCCGACGCTGGTTCCAACGCGATGTTCGCATCCGACGAGTTCTGGTCTTCATACCTGCAGTGCATACCTGGAGAGCACTACATCAAGTTCATGTACACTCACAACGGCGACTCTCTCTTTGACGGAAAAGACCGCATGGAGATAAGAAATCTGAAGTTGCACATCATGGACTTCGAGGAGCACAACGCCGAACTGGCCACTACTTCTGTCAAGTTCGACTCCACCTTTGTTGGCTACAACCGCTACACCACCGCCACGGTGACGCTCAACAACCTCGGAAGCAAACCGCTCAAGGTGACTGACATATCGCAGGCAGGCTCGTTCTACGGCATCGTGCCCACCGACAGCGCACAGTTCAGCAAATCGCTCGATGTCACTCTGTGGTTCTATCCCACAGCTCCGGGCGAATACCAGGACAGCATCACCATCAAGACCAACGCCGGTGACTTCAAGGTGGCTTGCGAAGGCGTGGCAAAGAGTTCCGACGACTACATCCTTGTAGGCGACTTCGAGGACGAGGCTTACGGATGGTCAACCTACGACGCTGACAAGGACGGCGAGGGATGGAACCTCGGTTACAACATGTTTGGCGGCGAGTTCCCCGAGTATTGCCACAGCGGCAAGGAGTGTCTCGCTTCAGCTTCCTATAGCTACTACAACGGCGACATCACGCCTAACAACTACACATTCTCTCCGCTCATCGAAGTTCCCGCCGAGGGAGCCGTGCTCAGCTGGTATGCCGCAGAGCAGAGCAAGCGTCGCGCCGGCGACCACTACAGCGTGTACATCGCATCGCAAGAGGAAGTGGCCGACCCCGACAAGCTTGACAACCTCACCGAACTGTTCTCCGAAACGCTCGACTCTACCAAGGTTGACACATGGTCGTTCAACCACATCGACCTCACTCCCTATGCCGGCAAGACCATTGTGGCAGTGTTCCGCCACCATGACTGCACAGGCAACTGGCTCATGAAGCTCGACGACGTGTTCGTTTGGAAGAAGGAGGCTTGGGACAACGCCCAGACAGGCATCGACCGCGTGACCACAACCAATGCTGCCAACGGCAAGCAGGTGGTGCGTCAGGAGACCTACGACCTTACTGGCAAACTGCTGACCAAACCCAACAAGGGCATCAGCATTGTGCGCACGGTATATGCCGACGGCACTTGCACCACCACTAAGGTAATGCGCAAATAACACTCAACAAAGCCAAAGGGAACAGGGGCGAGCCACATAAGCCACGCCGCTGTTCCCTCGCTTTTTTATTGAACAAAGCGTATATATAATAAATGTACAATACACATATTTGCATAATGAAAAAGACTTTGCTTTCACTTTTAGCCTTCGTCTGCGCGCTCTCCACAACATCGGCACAGGAGGTAAACGGACTGAAACTGGGCTACTGCAACGGACGGTTGGCATCGGCAGGCACCGTGGGTTCATCCAAGAAGGACATCTGGGTGTCTGGAGCCATCGGTATGTCGGCAAAAGACATGAAACCCTATGCCAACTGCCACATCGATTCCATCAACGCCGGACTGGTGTCCAAGCTCAACATCGACAGTGTTGTGGTTTGGGTGCGCTCCTCGCTCAACGGTGAAAACCTTGCCGAGGGCAGTCTCACCAAGGCTGACATAATGAAGGGATGGAACAAGGTTGGTCTGAAACAGCCCTACTCCATACCTGCCAACATGACCGACAGCCTCTTCATCGGCTACTCTTACCATCAGAAGAGTTCGGCCTACGGCCTTTCCATCGTCACTCCCGGACAGCCGGGCGGCTTCTATGCCAAGATTGGCGACAACGATTGGCTTGACCGCAGCTCTGAGGGAGTGCTCAGCATCGAGGCTCTCGTGTTTGGCGACAATCTGCCCCGACTCAATCTCGCGCTGAAATCGATAAACCTTCAAAACGTGTTTGTGTGCGACAAAGGCACTCTGACGGTGAAAGCCACCGTGCGCAACATCGCTACGCAAACCGTTACAGGTTTTGACTTCACCACAACAGTAGACGGCATCGACGAACCTTGCACGGCTCACATCGACACCACTCTTGCCTACGACGAGGAGAAGACAGTGGAGTTCACCGTGCGTCCGGCCATCACCGAAGCCACACCCGACAGACGTTTGGTTACGGTGACGCTGTCCAAACTCAACGAGGGTGACGATGAGAACATGGACGACAACACTCTGAGCGACAGCATATCTATTGTACGACATGACTACACGCGCAATGTGCTCCTTGAGGAGTTCACCACCGAGCAGTGCACCAACTGTCCGGCCATGGCCAACATTCTGCACAACATCGTGGAGAGCGGCAAGTATGGCGACAGACTCAACATCGTGTGCCACCACTCTGGCTACTACACCGACTGGCTCACCACATCCTACGACGCAGACTATCTGTGGCTCTTCAATTCCGGCCGAACCTATGCTCCTGCTATTATGCTCGACCGTGTGCCGTTTGGCGGTTCCACTCCAGTGATATTGCCGTCCAACCAAGCAGAGACCGAACTTTACATCGACTACTGCATGGCTGAACCAGCCTTCGTTTCGCTCGACATCACAGCCGAACTCGACAGCGCCAACGACAAGCAGCTCAACGTGCGTGTAAAGGGTGAACGCTCCAAGACCGACATCACTTCGGGCAATCCGCGCATCGTGGTGACGCTGGTGGAGAACAACATCGCCGCACGCAGTCAGGCCGGTGCTGGAGCCAACTACATTCAGCAGCACGTGAACCGCTCCATCAACAATGTCTGGGGCGAAGAGATTGAGTGGAACGGCGACGAGTATGACTACACTTGCAGCCTCAGCATGCGCGACGACTACAAGCGTGAGAACATGCAGGTCATTGCCTACATCTTCGGCTATGACAAGGACGACGCCACCAACTGCCGCGTGGCCAACTCGGCAGCCATCAACATGCCTGCCGAAATCGCCGGCATCGAAGCAACGAAGACCGACAAGGCCATGGGCGCCAAGAAATACTACGACCTTTCAGGCTGCGAAGTGCCCGAGTCGCAACTCCGTCCCGGTATGTACATCGTGAAAGAAGGCGGCAAGACAGTGAAGCGCATGGTGCGCTAATTCTTTCTATCGAGGCCACGAGCCTCACAAACTACAGAGACTTCCGCAAGTTCGTGCAACACACACGAGCTTGCGGAAGTCCTTTTTAGTAATGTGAAAAGAATAAGTGCAACTATCCTGCAATTCCTACGCCCTGAAGGGGCAACTACCCATAGCCCAGGGCAACGCCCTGGGTTTCAACGCCATTAGGTAACTTGCGCCCTGTAGGGGCAGCTGCATGAAGCCTCATAAAAAGAATCTCAGTAACCCCATGTGGAACTTGATCAAAGGGTGCAGCCCCGTTTTATCCGTTTTGAACGTTTTATTTTCTTGTTTAATTTTCTTGTCAAGAATTTGAGAATTAGAGAATTTTTCTCAGGCCATCCTTGAATTTTCTTCTAATCAAGAATTACAGGAAGGCTTGACGCTGTCAAGCTGGGTAGCAAAGGAAGCCAGTAGTAGGCGAAGCGTCCTCGCTTTGCCCTTGGCGCAGTAGGTAGTTGTAGGAGGGTCGTCGCCCTCGACGATCCCATCGCTCGTTAAGAGCGAAAGAACAAGGCCACATTTGAGCACGTTTTCGGATTTAGACTCCACGCTGTTGTTTTGACAAAAACAGAGTAAAAACCCCTGTCTGTTTTCTGAGCCTTCGGCTTGTCGGAATGTATTGCTCCGCCTTTACGAGAGCACACTCTCGACAGGCGGAGCAATACATTCCGACAGTGGCTATCGCCACCCAGAAAACAGACAGGCGATAAACCACGCCTTCGGCGAAAACCGCTGCGCGTAACTATTCTGCAATTCTTGCGCCCTGAAGGGGCAACTACCCATAGCCCAGGGCAACGCCCTGGGTTTCAACGCCATTAGGTAACTTGCGCCCTGTAGGGGCAGCTGCATGAAGCCTCGTCGTATCGCATATATAATATGGTAATATAAAGTAGCCACCATAGGATTTCAGGGCGCAAGAATTGCTGAATAGTTATTTTATAAGTAATGTTCAAAAAATAAGTTGCCCAAGTTTGCCCTGTATTTTTAGCCGGTT
>CAVKVO010000118.1:0-7808 GCA_963659575.1 Prevotella sp. CAG:1031 | reverse complement strand
AGTTCTCGTTGATGAATGCCACTGTTTGTCGCATCTGCTCCGTTGGAAAACCCTCTTTCAGCACGCTAAGGTAAAGCTCGCACACCAGACCGTAGGCCACGGCGTAGCCATGCAGCACAGGCCGACGGCCAAGAGCCAGCGACTCAAAGGCGTGGCCAACGGTGTGGCCGAGGTTCAACGCCTTGCGCAAGCCTTGTTCCGTGGGGTCGCTCTCCACCACACGCTCCTTCACGGCCACCGATTCGGCCACCATGCGGCGCAGTTTGCCAAGGTCGGGATGGCAGATGTCAAACGCCAGAAGCTCCGCCCACATGTCTTTTGTGCTAAGCAGTCCGTGCTTCAGCATTTCCGCATAGCCCGACAAAAGGTTCTCGCAGTCCATCGTGCGCAGAAATTCCGTGTCGATAATCACGCAGTCGGCATTGGAAAACACGCCCACCTCGTTTTTCAGTCCGTTGAGGTTTACACCCGTCTTTCCGCCAACCGACGCGTCCACCATGGCCAAGAGCGATGTGGGTATGTTGATGAAGTGTATGCCGCGCTTGAATGTTGACGCCGCAAAACCGCCCAGGTCAGTCACCATGCCGCCACCTATATTAATAAGGAGCGAGTGGCGCGTGGCCCCCATGCGCCCCAGTTCTGTCCACACGTGCGTCATCGACTCTATTGTTTTGCAGGTGTCGCCCGCTCCTATCACTATGTCTTTGGCCTCGTCCATGCCCTCCACGCCGTTGGCAAGTGGGCGGCACAGGCGTTGGGTAGTTTCGTCGGCGAGTGTGAAAAGCTTGTCGTGCGGACATTCGGCAATGGCTTTGGCCAGTGCCTCGCGCAGATTTTCCGATATTGTTATCTTCTGTTTTCCAGTCATAATTTGTTGCTTTTAGGTTAATGGCGATTGTGCGAATTGCCCTAAGGCAAACACCATGCAAAGGTAGTGCAAGTTGCTGACAAGGCAAAGCGAAACGTGGCGTTTTCGTTACGCGGTGCAATGCGAACACTGCTTTTGTTTGTCATTTCCAATGTCCATGCCCACTTTCCGCCAACAAAAAGTAACGCCAAAGGACGGCCTGTTTTTGCCAGTTCGATGAAAAATTGTAACTTTGTGGGCGCAAATGGTTCGCTTTTGGCGATTAATAGGGAACCGCGTGAGAGTCGCGGACAGTCCCGCTGCTGTGAGCCGCCCTTATACTTGGTGATGACAAACGTGCCACTGGACATTCTTCGGGAAGGCGTCATCCACCGGGCGGCGAGTCAGAAGACCTGCCCTCGCATACTCATTTCCACACGTTTCGAGGACGACGTGTGGAGCAAGAAGGATATATATAATAAATGATTGAAATAGCGTTGCTGACCCTTTTGAGCCAGCCCATGATGTGTTTGTCGTCTGCGCAAGACCGCAGTGGCGACACCTTGACCACCCGTACCCATCAGTTGGATGAGGTTACGGTGGTGGAGACCATGAAGAGGCGCACAGTGGCGAGCACGGCTCCCATGCACGTGATGGACAGCAAGGCTTTTTCGGCATACGGAGTGACCGACTTCGCCGACGCTCTCAACCGCATTCCCGGCATCACCCTGCGCGACTACGGTGGTGCGGGCGGCATGAAGACGGTGTCGGTGAGAGGTTTCGGAGCGCAACACACCGGAGTTTGCTACGACGGAGTGATGCTTAGCGAGTGCCAAAGCGGTCAGATAGACGTGGCGCGCTATTCCTTGGACAACGTGGACAACATCTCTCTCGTGATTGGCGACAACGACGACATCTTCATTCCTGCCAAGAACGCCAGCTCAGCGGCTGTGCTCAACATCAACACTATGGGTGCTCCCACGGGCAACAAGCGTCCGCAACTCACCGCGCAGATGCGTCTCGGGTCGTTTGGCTATGTGTGTCCGTTCGTCAGATACGGCCAAAGCCTCAGCGAGAAGTTCGCCTTCTCGGTGGCAGGCGAATATACCTACGCCGAAAACGACTATCCTTTCACTCTCCACAACGGCAGCATCACCACACGGGAGCGGCGCACCAACAGCCGGATGAACTCCGGTCACGGTGAACTGGGACTGACTTGGCGACCGGGACGGCACGACTTGCTCACGGCAAAGCTGTACTATTATGACAACGACAGGCAACTGCCCGGTCAGGTGCGCTACTATACGAACCTAAGCTTGGAACAGTTGCGCGACCGAAACTTCTTCGGACAGTTGCGGTATAAGACTGTATTGAGCCACACGGTGTCGCTGCGCGCTGACGCAAAGTTCAACTGGGCCGTGTCGAAATACCGCGACGGGGCGTATCAAGGCGGCGTGAACGATGCCGACTACTGGCAGCGCGAGGCTTACGCATCTGCGTGTGTGCTGTATGCTCCCACGGACATTTGGGCGTTTGACTACTCCTTGGACTACAGTTTCAACAACCTCAACAGTAGTTTGTCTACCGACACAAAACCTTTTAGGCACACCGTTTTGCAGAGCATCACGGCGAAATACAAGACCAGTCGGTTCACCGCGATAGCGAGAGTGCTCGGTTCATTGTACTTCAACGACGCGAAACTGGGAGCTTCGGCGCACAACTTCAAGAGGTTGTCGCCGTCACTGTCGGTGTCATACCGTCCGTTCTTGTCGCACGACTTCTACGTTAGGGCATCGTACAAGGACATATTCCGTGCTCCAACGTTCAACGAATCCTACTTTTTCCACTACGGAAGCACCGACCTGAAGCCGGAGAAGACCGACCAATATAACATCGGCGCAACCTACAACGGAAGGCTTTGGCGCAAGGCGGAGGCCACCGTCACTGTGGATGGCTATCTGAACCATGTGCGCGACAAGATAGTTGCCGTGCCATACAACATGTTTGTGTGGACAAACGTCAACATCGGCAAGGTGGAAATGCTCGGTTTGGACGCAACATTGAGCCTAACCCACAGGTTCAACCAGCGCCATGCGATTGTGGCGTCGGGCAGTTACAGCTATCAGCAGGCTGAAAACAAGACCAACAGGGAGTCGCCCAACTATGGCAAACAGATAGCCTACGTGCCGCTACATTCGGGCAGTGCGTCCATAGGCTACCGCAATCCTTGGGTAGACATAGTGGTCCACGCCACGGCAACCAGTCTGCGCTATGCCAACAACGAGCACTACGACGGCACCGACATCGAGGGTTATCAGGACCTCGGGGCGTCTCTCTCCCACTCGTTCCCCATCGGAAAGAGTCGGTTGGACATACGGTTGGACATCAAAAACCTGCTCGACTCGCAGTATGAGATAGTGCGTCAATACCCAATGCCGGGCAGAAGCTGGCAAGCAACAATCAAATACACTTTATAAATCAACTAAAATCAAAACAGTAATGAAGAAGATTTATTCAACCATCATCACGCTGTCCATGTGCGCACTCGCACTGACATCGTGCAAAAAGGACGACGACGGTTCAACAACAACGCCTGATCCAACACCAACGCCCCAACCTGTTGCTGTCACCAACGGTGCGTTCGTTATCAATTCAGGCAACATGAGTTCAAGCATAAACGGAGGTGTCACTTCTTACGACTACACCACTGGAGCCACTATGCTCGACGCGTTCAAATCGGCAAACGCCCGCGAGATAGGTCTCACAGCCAACGACGCTGTTGTGTATGGTTCTAAGATGTATATCATTGTCACTGGCGAGAACACCGTGGAAGTGGTAGACAAGAACACAATGAAGTCCATCAAGCAAATTAAGACAACCGAGCTTATGGGCGAAGACAAGGGCAAAAAACCTCGCCACGGCATTGCCTATAACGGACAGGTGCTCGTGTCTACCTACGACGGATTTGTTGCAGCCATCGACACCGCCGACTACAGTCTGAAGAAGACCTACACCGCAGGTTCTTATCCCGAGGGACTGGCCATTCTTGACAGTACACTCTATGTGGCCAACAGTGGCAATGGCAAAAAAATCAATCCTTCCATATCAAAGATAAACATTGCCACTGGCGACACTACTCTCATCGTGGACAGCCTTATCACCAATCCCGTTAGCTTTGCAGTGGTTGGTTCAACGCTTTACTACCTTGATTCCGGCACATACGATGCAGCATGGAACCAAGTTGGAGCTGGCGTGAGAAAGATAGAGGGCAGCAAGGTGAGCAAGGTGGTTGACGCTACCATGATGGCTGCAACAGGCACTAAGATATATGTATGCAACGCTCCCTACGGTTCAGCTGACGCTCCTACATACGGTGTGTATGACACTACAGCCGGTACACTCACTAACTTCGATTGCACCGAAGTATTCTCGCCCGCAGCTATCGCCGCTGACCCTGTAAACGGCAATCTGCTTGTGGCATCACTTCAGAAGGACCCCGACACTGGCTACGCAAACTACAAGGGCAACGGCTACGTTGTGGTGTATGGCAGCGACCTGAGCAAGAAAGCGCAGTTCACCACTGGTGTAGGTCCTACGGCCATAGTATTCAACACTGGCGTAAAGTATGAATAAGTTCCATAGCTTATTATTGTTAATAACAACCGCATTAGTGCTGACCGCTCTTTGCTCCTGCAAAGGCGGCAGCACTAATTCTGTATCTGACGGCGACACTCTGCGGCTGAAATACGCCAGCAACCTCACCATAGTGCGCCACAAGGGCTACACCACAGCGTCCATTGCCGACCCGTGGCACAAGGGTAAGACGCTCCACAGCTACATTCTGCTCACCGACACAACGCTCGACAGGGCCAGTTTGCCGCAAGGCACGGTGATACGTACGCCCATGCGCAGAGCGGTAGTGTTCACAACAGTACACAGCAGCTTGTTTCTCACTCTTGGCGCAAGCGACATAATAAAGGGCGTGTGCGACCTGCGCTACATCAAACTGCCGTGGATTCAGCAGCAATGTCGCCTCGGACGCATCCGCGACTGTGGCAGTGGCATGAGTCCCGACATAGAGAAAATCATCGACACCAAGCCCGACGCCATACTGCTCTCACCGTTTGAAAACAGTGGTGGTTACGGTAAGCTCGACGAGGTGGACATCCCCATTGTGGAGTGTGCCGACTATATGGAGACTTCTCCATTGGGACGTGCCGAGTGGATGCGTTTCTTCGGTATGCTCACAGGCCATGAGCGTGAGGCCGACTCACTGTTTGCCGTTGTAGAAAAGCAGTATCTCGCACTGAAGGCCGAGGCGATGAAGACCAAGAGTCGCCCCTCGGTGGTTATCGACAAGAAGAACGGCGGTGTGTGGTACGTACCGGGAGGACAGAGCACCATGGGAGTACTTATCGGCGACGCTGGCGGCAACTATGTGTTTGCCAACGAGAAGAAGAGCGGCAGCATAGCCATGCCGTTTGAAACAGTGCTCGACCGTGCCGGACAAGCCGACATCTGGATGCTGCGATACAGTGGCGAACACAACTTGACCCGCAAGGAACTGTTGTCGGAATATGACGGTTACGGACAGATGAAAGCCTACACAGACAACCGCGTCTATGGATGCAACACCCAGACATCGGCCTTCTACGAGGAGTCTCTGTTTCGTCCCGACCGCCTCTTGACCGACTTCATCAGCATTATACATCCCGAAGTGAAAGGCATAGGCCAGGCCAAATACTTTCATCACGTGGAGTAACGTAGGACAACGCATCGGTTACAATCATTCAAACAGCATTAAAAGGTTGTTCTAACACCATTAAAAGGCGATTAAAAACAATGAGAAGAGGCAACGCAGTATTCATAATCCTTGCCGTGGCGATAGTGGTATTGTTTGCCGTCAACCTGCTTTGGGGTACGGTAAGCATACCGGCCAAGGACGTGCTGGACATACTCTTGGGCGGTGAAGGCGAGCGCGCCAGTTGGCGGTTCATCGTGATGCAGTCGCGTTTGCCGCAAGCCATCACCGCAATGCTCTGCGGCGGTGCACTCAGTGTGAGCGGACTGATGCTGCAAACGGCCTTTCGCAACCCCTTGGCCGACCCGTTTGTGTTTGGTGTAAACAGCGGTGCCGGACTCGGAGTGGCTCTCGTAATGTTGGCTTTCAGCGGTTCCATCACCGCCGGAGCCTACTCCATGACGGGTTTTGTGGCAGTGTTCGTGGCCGCGTTTGCCGGAGCAATGGGTGTCATGGCCATCATCTTCATGCTCTCGTCGATGGTGCGCAATGGCGTTATGCTGCTCATCGTGGGTCTTATGATTGGCTATCTCGCCTCGTCGGCCATATCCATACTCAACTTCCTCGCCACGGAAGAGGGCGTGAAGTCGTATCTCGTTTGGGGATTAGGCAACTTCGGAGGTGTGTCAATGCCGCAGATGCCTTTCTTCGCCACAGTCACTGTCATTGGTCTTGTGCTCGCTCTGCTACTCATAAAGCCACTCAACGCACTGCTTCTCGGCGAGCGTTATGCCGAAAACCTTGGCGTAAGCATACCGCGATTGCGCAACCGTCTGCTCATAATCACCGGATTGCTCACCGCCATCGTCACCGCCTACTGCGGTCCGGTGTCGTTCATAGGACTGGCTGTGCCGCACATAACCCGCATGATGGTGCGCACTGACAACCACCGCACGCTGCTTCCGGCAACGATACTCTGCGGTTCGGCCATAGCGTTGCTGTGCAATGCACTGTGCGTGTTGCCGGGCGACAACGGCATAATACCGCTCAACGCAGTGACACCGCTCATCGGAGCACCCGTAATCATATATGTTATCATCAAGGGACGGAACATCTGACGCCGCTCCGTCCGGTCGTTGAGCGATATAGCCCGTTCGTTGAATTATATTGCCCACACTGTTTTGTTGGACTATCTTTGTATAAGCAAAGCTGCACTCGGGCAACTGAAAACAAGTTTTCTTGCCGCTCGTTTGCATTTGCTTTGTATAAGCAAAGCTGCACTCGGGCAACTGAAAACAAGTTTTCTTGCCGCTCGTTTGCATTTGCTTTGTGCATAAAACCAGGGAAATGAACAGTCTAACGTTACAAACTCGCGTGGCAATATATTCCCGAAACGCACGTTATAGACAATGAAACGACTGAAGAAACGACTTTTCAACGCAGTTATGTTCGGACAGAAGCGTGCTGAGCTAATCCTATACGCAGTGCTGTGGACTATAATGTACGCAGTGTCGGCCTTTTCCATGTACATCGGCCAGGACGACTCGCGCACTACGGGGTTCGACTGGCACGACCTGTTCAGTGCATGGGGACTGCTCACCGTGTTTCTCGTGGCGTTCTGCATCCACAACTTCTTCATTGCTCCACAACTTGTTTACCGCAACCGTCGCTGGTTGTACGCCTTGTTGGCTGCAACCCTACTCGGCGCGTTCACAGCCTATCAAGTTTTTGTGCGTCCTCACCATCCCGACAGTCCGCAACCGCCCGAACGCCGCACAGAAAAGCCGCTGTCCGACCGTCCGCCGAAGCCCATTGGCGAAGGGGATATGATGGGGATGAACGGCGGAATGATGTCTGCCGAAGGTGATATGCCCAATCTTGGCGACGGAATGGAACCTCCCCTTATGCCCGAAAAGAGACCGGAACCGGAACCTAACGGCAAGAACAAGGAGCGCAAGGAACCGCCGCGCGCCTTCGGAGGACAGGACTCTGTGGCGTTTATCATAGTGATGCTGCTCATGGGAGTAAACATCGGTGCCAAGATATACTTCCGTTCGCTCGACGACAGCAAGCGCATGAAGGAGTTGGAGAGGGAGAATCTCAATCGCCAACTGGAGTATCTGAAGTATCAGATTAATCCTCATTTCTTCATGAACACGCTCAACAACATCCACGCTCTTGTGGACATCGACCCCGAACAGGCCAAGACCACGATAGAGG
>CAVKVO010000117.1:4644-7857 GCA_963659575.1 Prevotella sp. CAG:1031 | reverse complement strand
AAGGAAAGAGGCTTGCTTCACAGCAAGCCTCAACCTCATTAAAACTAAACAAATACTTTATGAATCTCGTTTGAGGGAATTTACAATTTATCCTTGAACGACGCGAGCCAGTTGTCAATGCGCTCGTCTGTCTTGTCGTCCTCGTTCACTTCGTCGAGCGGAAGACCGATGAACTCGCCGTCAATCACTGCGTCGCTGTCATCAAAGGTGTAGCCGTCGGTGGCCACTTGACCTACGAATGTGGCTCCACTGTCCTTGATGCCGTTGTAGAGTTCACCCATGCCGCCCACGAAAGTGTCGCCGTATGACTCGCAGTCGCCGCAGCCGAAGATGGCTATGGTCTTTCCAGCAAGGTCAGAAGCTTGCAGCACCTTTATACCGTCGTACCAGTCGTCCTGCATCTCGCCTGCTCCCCAAGTGGAAGTGCCGAGGATAAGGTTGGTGTTCTCCTTAACTATGTCCGCACTGAGGTCCTGCACGTTGATGGCTTCAACGCCCAGTTTTCCGGCAATCTTCTCTGCCAGCTCTTGGCAAGTGCCTGTTGAAGAACCGTAAATAACAATTGTCTTATTCATCTCTTATTCTATCTTAATGGTTTTCTGTTCTTTTTGACGTTGCAAAAGTAGTGCATATTCCAGCCCTGCGCAATACCTAAAAGTTGGTGTTTCCACCACAGATGAATCTGATAGAATAATAAATTTGAATTAATAAGATATATGTCAGCAGCACAGGTGCGCCCTTTTCGATACCTTTAATTAACGATAAGTAGATGTCGGTGAGCGTTTGCATGCTGCCGGCCGTGAGCCCATAAGCCACAGATGCGGCACACACGCACAGAGCCGTGGCGGGAACAATGGCCGCGCTGAACGGTGAGGGTAGCAGTCCGCCCGTAGCGTTGAGCAAAACGGCCTGTGGCGGCGCGGTGAGCAAGGTCATGGCGGCGATGAACACAACGACGATTGCCGTGGAGAAGCAGAGGGCGGCGCGCTCGCGATAGAGTAGGGGACGACGTTGGCGCACAATGGCTCGGCCAATGCCGCTATTTGATGCGCAGCCCAAGGCCATCGACCACACCACAATCCACAGTGGCACGGGCGCAAACACGCCTTGCGTGAACTGCGCAATGAACCACCGTATGCCCTCACCCGTAAGCATACTGCGCACACCGCAGTCGGGTAGCAACACGTTGGCTACCCACGACGCAGCCACCAACACCACCTCGGCAAGCGCAAGCGCGAAGACCAGTCGGGCAAGCACTTTACTCCTCATCGGCCTCAAGGTTGTCGGTGTCGATGATGTGCAGCTCTATGGCTTTCACCACGAGGCGTGTAGCGTTGACAGGTGCGCCTCCGTTGCCGTCGGGAAACAATTTTTGTACCAGTTCGCTCTGCCTTTTCTCAAGGCTCTTCACTCCAAAGGGCATTCCGCGCAGCGACGCAATCTGCTCTTTGGTGTAGCCGAGAGCCAGATGGCGCAGGAAACGCTCATCGTATTCGTCAATCTCATAGTCGATGAGTGCCTCCTGACTGGCCGTCTGCCGGCCAATCGACTCCTTGAAGCGGTCAACTATGCGTTGGAGTATGGGCTGATTGAACACCAGTTGCTTGCCCTCCATCACACTGCGCACATCGCTGCGCGTGAGCATCTCGCCGCACTTCAGTATTATTCCGTCGGCTCCAGCGTCGAGAGCGTCCACCCAAAGGCGTTCGTTGAGCACCTCGCCAGTGAATATCAGCACTTTTACCTTGGGAAACTGCTCCTTGGTGTGGCGGCAAACCTCCACTCCGACAGTGGTGGAACCGCCAAGTCCGAGGTCGAGCAGTACGAGTTGCGGTGTCTCGCGCTTCACTATCTGCCAGTATTCGCTCTCGCACGTGGCTGTGCCGATTACCTCTGCTTCGGGAATGTCACTGCGCAGTATGCCCTCAGTGCCTTTCATTTCGAGAGGAACGTCCTCAACTATTATCACTTTGAACTTTTCCATTGTGTATTATGCGTGTCTTGTTTGCGTCCCGGAAGGACTATTCTTATTGTCAGTGTATGTTCGTTTGCAGTGGCTTCCATGCCGCAGCCGCGCATTGAAGTGGCTTCGGAGTGGTCGCGCATGATTTGTCTGCATATTATATAAGGTATGTTCTCCGTCTTCGGAGTGAACATATCTTCGGGCGATGGCGGCTTTTGGCCACTGCCGTATGTGGCTTTCAGCGTTAGCGACACATAGCGTTTGTCGGTGTCGAGCACTGCACACGACTCCTCAACCGTGGCGTTTTGCAACTGGCGGCGCAGTGTCCGCAGCAGATAGTCCAAGCGTTGGCGGTTGCAAATAATAGACAAGTGACCGTCAGCATTGGCGCACAGTTCGCTGGCCTTTATGCTTTCCAACTTCATCCGCACCGTTTGCGACTGAGTGGCAGCCTGTTCGCACAGCGTGTTGTATATGTCGTGATAGTAGCGCACGGTCTCTTTCATGTCTTCAACGGACTTGTCGCCCTCAGCAGCGAGCTGGTTTATGCGACTGGGATAGTATAGAGTTTCGTGCTTTAGCGTGGAGAGACAGTTGTCGAGCACGGCGTTGTTCACATAGTAGCGGTTGCTCTCAAACTCCAGTTGGTGCTGTCGGCACTCCTTTTCCTCAATGCTTTCGGCCATCATGCGGTCGTCCTCCGCCTCTTTGTCAACGGTCTGCATGATGCGGCGCACCACGTTTTGCAGTTCACCTTGAAACTCTTCGGTGGAAATCTTCACTATCTGACTGCGCTTTTCGGTTTGCGGCAGGTCGCCAAGCAATATGCCGTTTATCTTGTCGATGCGCTCCATGCAGAAGCGATAGTAGAGCAGGTGGCGGTAGTAGAGGAAGTAGTAGGCCGGAAAGATGAGCAACAGCACCAGCAGAAACATCATTATGGCTATGGTCTTGTTGGTTTGCGACTGCTGCATCACTCGGCAATAGTCCGCCAAGGTGTTGTCGGCCGACCGCTCCTTAAACAGTTGCGTGTACACCTTGTTGTTGTATTCATACAAAGGCAGGTCGTGCAGAGCCAGTGCAGCCACGGCTGTCTCGTTGCGGATGTCGAGTATCACGCTGAAATCCACGCGCACACTGTCGTGAAACCACTTGATTTCAGGTGGCGTAAGTGCGGTGTTGCCCCTCTTGTGCAGCAATATGCGACTGTCGGGATGAACAGCAAGATATTGCAGATTGAGGTATTTCAG
>CAVKVO010000117.1:0-4389 GCA_963659575.1 Prevotella sp. CAG:1031 | reverse complement strand
TCCTTTCTCCGACTCTGCGCCTATGGAACATACGCCAAAGAGGCGACTCGTCTTGCGATATTTCTCTATTATGCCGCGGCAATTCATCAGTCCGAAACCATGACCCTTGTATATCTTGCGCTCAAACACGGCGTTCAACTCCTCCGAGGTCATGCCGCAACCGTTGTCGCTCACGGATATTTCCACGTAGTTGTCGTGCCGTTCGGCGGCGATGTCCACGCTACCGCCCTGCGGAGTGAACTTGCGTGCGTTGTCGGCGAGGGTGTTGAGCATGAAGAGGGTGAGCACCTTGTCGGCCTTAACCACGGCATCGGTGTCGCCAACAGTCAGCTTTATGCCCTTCATACGGAAACTGGTTTCGCTCTTTGCCACCATTGCAAACAACGGCGTGAGTGCAAACGTCTCTATGTGAAGGCTCAGTTGCCCAGTACTCATCTGTATCCACTCCGTGAGCACACTGTTGTATTCATCTATCTTGGCCGCAAGTTGCATGATGTATTGCCGCCGTTCCTCCCTTGCGGCTTCGTCTTCACCATGCGCAGCGAGCCGTTCGGTCTCGTGTCTCATGCGGTCAATCAATGGGAGTATGCCACTTGCCAGTGACACCTTGGCCCGTCTGTCAATGTTGCCGCGCTCGTTGGCTTGGCGTTGCAGTTCGTTTTGGGCGCAAAGGTCGTCCATCTCGTCACTCTTTCGGCGCAGTTCGGCTTTGTGCTGCCTGTTGGCCTGTTCCCACTGGCGCAGCGGCGCAAGCAGAGTGTCGGTTCCGTGCCGCTTTTGCCGCTGCTTGTTGAGTCGGGCGAATAGCCACAGGAAGAACAAGAGCAGGACTATGGCCAGCAGAATGACCGTAATCATCGTGTTGAGCAGCGTCACCGTGTGGTCAAGAGCGTCGGCTCGCGCCTCAAGCGAACGGTCCTGGCGCGTCTCTTCCTGCAAGTCGAGGTATATGTTGCGGTTGTAGTCGCTCGCCACCTTGTCGTTTATGGCCGAATAAGCCACGCTCAACTGTTCGCGTATGCTTGCCACAAGGTCGGGGGCTTGCTCAGTCCTTGCGTCAGACAGGGCTTGTTCAAGGTGCGCAAGGGCAGAACGGTAGTCGCCGATGGCCGTGTAGCACGATGCGAGAGTGCGCTCCGCACCGGCTGTCTGATACACATCGCCGTATGTTTTGAAAAGATAAAGCGAGTTTTCTGCCATCCATCCTGCCATGAGACTGTCGCTCACGTCAGGTGCGATGGCTTGCAGCGATGTGCGGAAAGCCGAAGTGAGAGCCTCGCCCTGCTTGTGTATGAGCAGATGTTCGGCCATGGCTTCGAGCGAGTTTGCCACAAAGAATGTGTAGCCGCCCTCCTTGGCCATGACGAAGCATTTAAGCAGCAGGGCAAACTCCTGCCGATAGATGTCTTCCTGCGAACCTTGCGTGATTATGCCTCCGGCTCCTACATTATATATATAGTTGAGATATTGCGCAGTGTCGTTGCGTATGGCGGAGCTGGAAGCCATGTCATCGAGCGCATTGGCCGACTGCCGCTCCAGTCCCACGTAATAATAATATGTGGAGTTGACTATCGCGTATTCCGTTTCGGCATAGTCCAACCGTCGTTTCTGTCGCTCGGGCAGTTTGTCGCGCTCCTCGTTTATGCGCCGGCGGCACCTGTCGGCACGCTCGCGGTAGTCATAAAAGTCCTTGTTGCGCGACATTCTCTGGCAGAGGCGCATCTGTTGCACCTCGGCTATGAGCAGTTCAATGTTGTTGTCGGTGTGGGTTGAGGCTTCGTCAAGCTGCTTTTGGGCTGTGGTGTAGTCCATTCGCCCCATGCTTGCGAACGCCATGTTGTTGAGAGCCTCGGCCTTGCCGCCATTGTAGTTCGCGGCCAGAGCATAAGCCTTGCGCGCATAAGCGTCGGTGGAGTCGAGGTCGCGGTAGTGAAAGGCGTATGATATGTCGTTCAGCCTGTCTACTTCCGGGTTGCCTTCCTGCGAACAAGCTGATAAAAACAAAAGGCTTCCTGCGCAAAGAAGCCACAGGAAGCCTTTTGTAAGTGTGCGTTTAGGCGCGTGCCTTAGCGATGTAGCCAAGAGCCTCGGCGCATTTGTCGGTTATGGCCTGCCAGTTGCCTGCGGCTATCACGTCTTTGGGGAAGAGCTTAGAACCCATGCCCACGCAGTAAACGCCAGCCTTAATCCAAGAAGAGAGGTTCTCCTCGTCGGGCGAAACACCGCCAGTCACCATCAGCTTTGACCAAGGTGCGGGAGCCATCATGCCCTTTACGAACTTAGGTCCGAGCACATCGCCGGGGAACACCTTGCAGAGGTCGCAGCCAGTTTCCTGTGCAGCACCAACCTCAGACACTGTGCCGCATCCGGGAGTGTAGGGAACAAGGCGACGGTTGCAAACCTTGGAGATTTCGGGGTTGAACAGAGGGCCAACCACGAAGCAAGCTCCGAGCTGCAGATAGAGGGCAGCTGTGGCGGGGTCAACGATTGAACCTACGCCAAGAGCCAATTCGGGGCATTCCACAGCAGCGAACTTCACCACCTCAGCGAACACCTCGTGGGCAAAATCGCCACGGTTGGTGAACTCAAATGCGCGCACGCCACCGTCGTAGCACGCCTTAACTACTTTCTTTGCAATCTCGGCGTCCTTGTGATAGAACACGGGCACCATTCCTGTCTGTCCCATCTTGTTGAGGACAGCTATCTTGTCAAACTTTGCCATTGCTTATGTTTATATATAAATATGTGTGGGTTCTGCACGCCGCCGACCTGTTGTTGCGGCGATTTGCAGAACCCATTGTTTTCTTTGTGTTATCTCTGTACGCGTCCAGAAGCGTCGCCACCTGCGAGGTTTTCCACCTCCTCACGGCTAACCATGTTGAAGTCGCCAGGTATGGTGTGCTTCAGAGCCGAAGCTGCCACGGCAAACTCCAGTGCTTGACCCTGGTTGTCGGGATAGGTGAGCAGACCGTGGATGAGACCGCCAGAGAACGAGTCGCCACCACCAACGCGGTCGATGATAGGCATGATGTCGTAGTGCTTGCTCTGGTAGAACTCCTTACCGTTGTAGATAAGAGCCTTCCAGCCGTTGTGTGTGGCTGATAGAGACTCGCGCAGTGTGGAAACGACATACTTGAAACCGAATGTTTCCATCATGCCCTTGAATATTCCGTAGTAGCCCTCAGCGTCGGTCTTGCCGCCCTCAACGTCGGCCTCCGGCTTGAAACCGAGGCAGAGCTGTGCGTCTTCTTCGTTGCCGATGCACACGTCTACATATTTCATAAGGGGCTTCATGATGCTCTGAGCCTTCTCTGAAGTCCACAGCTTCTTGCGGAAGTTGAGGTCAACCGACACAGTAACGCCGTGACGCTTGGCTGCCTCACAGGCAAGGCGTGTCAGCTCGGCTGCCTTGTCGCTGATGGCGGGTGTGATGCCGCTCCAGTGGAACCAGTCGGCACCCTCCATTATCTTGTCGAAGTCGAAGTCCGTGGGGTCGGCCTCAGCGATGGAGCTGCCAGCACGGTCGTAAATCACCTTTGAGGGGCGCATTGAAGCACCTGTCTCAAGGTAGTAGATGCCCACGCGGTTGCCGCCACGGGCTATGAAGTCGGTGTGAACGCCAAACTTGCGCAGAGAGTTCACTGCGCACTGGCCAATCTCGTGCTTGGGCAACTTAGACACGAAGTATGCATCGTGACCATAGTTGGCGCAGCTCACTGCCACGTTTGCCTCACCGCCACCGTAAACGACATCGAAAGTGTCGCTCTGAACGAACCTCTTCTGTCCGGGAGAGGACAGACGGAGCATGATTTCTCCTAATGTTACTACTTTTGCCATAGTTTTCTGATCTATGAAATTTGCTCTAATTAGATTAATGTTAAGTTGTTTACGTGCACAAAAATACCACATATTTCCCAAACCTCGAAATATTCTAGTGAAAAAGTATATGACAGACGGTAACGCGCCGCCAGTGCTGGGTGGCATAAAGCAGACGGCTTCCTATAATAAACGTGCCGTTTACGTGTCGTAAAGAAGATATTCGTGTTTGAATTTAGACGACAGTTTGCTTTTCAAATATCCCTCTCAAGTTTCGGATTTAGATTACACCTCGGGAAGATATAGAAACAAAAACCGTAAAAACGCCCTGTGGTGGACAAACTCTCATTCTTCGAGTTTTGATGGCGTTTGTCTGCCCATTGCTTACGTAAGCGCGCTTACGACGCAGTGTGCATTCAAACGCCATCAGTGCCGTTCCGGCACTTGTCCACCACAGGGCGATAAACCACGCCTTCGGCTAAAAACCGCTGCGCATAACCATGCGACATACACAAGTCCTCTATGCTGCCTATAGCCTCGAAGAGGCTTAACCTCAGTAACCCCATGTGGAGT
>CAVKVO010000116.1:0-7864 GCA_963659575.1 Prevotella sp. CAG:1031 | reverse complement strand
CTGCGCCCTTGGCTCTAAAAGCCAATTGTTAACGACAATAGAGACAATAGAGACAACTCTATGGCATTGCGTTTCACGGCGCAGCCCGTTGTCACGATTGTCTCTATTGTCGTTTTTTTTATTGGGTAGGAGGTACGGCGCCCTCTCTAAGTTTGCCTACAAGCCAAGGGCAAAGCGAGGACGCTTCGCCTACTATGGGCTTCCCATGCGCCTTTTGGGGGCTAAAGACTTCGCCTACTAATCCCTCCAGCGCCCCTTGACGCTTGATTATTAGCCCGCAAAACCGACTTTTCTTGCTGAAAAATACCTCGAAAATCTCAAAAACGTGTATATTTGCGCTTGCAAAAATCTCAAAAACGTGAGAAAATGGCCTCTCAGAAATCTCAAAAACGTGAGAATTTGGACTTTTGAAAATCTCAAAAACGTGAAAGAAGGATGAAAATGAAGCGCAAAATATATAGTCAACTGCTTGACTGGAAGCATAATAGACGAGGAGAGGTGGCTCTCTTGATTGAGGGAGCAAGACGAATAGGAAAGAGCTATATCGTTGAGGAGTTTGCCCGCAACGAGTACGAATCATATTTGCTGATAGATTTCAGTAAGGTTAATCCCAAGGTGATGACCTTTTTCGACATCTATCTTGACGACTTGGACACACTGTTTCTCAACCTTGAGGTGTATTTCAAGCGCAAACTTGCACCGCGAAATACTGCTGACGGCGTGGCACGCTCGCTTATAGTGTTTGATGAGGTGCAGTTTTGTCCTCGTGCCCGTGCCGCGATAAAGCATCTTGTGGCCGACCGCCGTTACGATTACATTGAGACTGGGTCGCTAATAAGCATAAAGAAGAACGTGAAGGATATAATGCTTCCTTCGGAGGAGCATGCCATAGAGATGTATCCTATGGACTTTGAGGAGTTCTTGTGGGCAATGGGCGACGAGACACTGATGCCGTTTGTGCGCAACCAGTTTAAAAAGCTGAAACCGATGGGAGTGTTGCATCGTAGGGCTTTGGACTATTTCCGGCAGTATATGATTGTCGGAGGAATGCCGCAAGCGGTGTCGAAATATGTGGAGACGCGCGATTTCACGCTTGTAGATGAGATAAAGCGCGACATTCTGGCTCTCTACCGCAACGATATCAGCAAGTATGCCGACAACCAGGAGACAAAAGTGGCGGCAATCTTCGACGAACTGCCAGGGCAACTGCAACGGCACGAGAAGAAGTTCCGGTTGTCTGCGCTGGACAATGCTGCACGTATGAGGGACTATGCCGACGCATTCTTTTGGTTAAGCGATGCCAAGATAGTGAATTGCTGCTACAACTCAACCGAACCGAGCATAGGACTTAGGCTGAACGAGGAGCGCACCACGCTGAAATGCTATATGGCCGACACGGGACTGCTTATAAGTCACGCCTTTGACGAGCGTGGTATCGTAAGCGAAGAGCTTTACCAAAAACTGATGTTCGGCAAACTGGAGGTAAACGCTGGTATGCTTGTGGAAAACATTGTGGCGCAGATGCTCCGTGCTGCAGGACACAAACTGTTCTTTTTCAGCAGAAATTCAAACAGTGATGCCGCCGACCGCATGGAGATAGACTTCCTTATTGCCAAGCAAAGAACCACGAGTAGGCACAACATATCGCCGATTGAGGTTAAGTCGGGCAGTGTTTATACGACCAGTTCGCTGAAAAAGTGCATCGCGAAATACGGAAATCAATTGTCAACGCCCTATGTGCTGCACGACAAGGACGTTAGCGAGAAGGACGGTATAGTGTATCTGCCGCTCTACATGACTCCGCTCTTGTAATGCGCATCCGCTGCTTGTAGGAGGGTCGTCGCCCTCGACGATCCCATCGCTCGCAGAGCGAAAGACGACTCTGTTTGATAGAGGGCGCCGTACCTCCTATGACTGCGCTTTCGTTTCTCTGGGGGAATTGCCGCTACATTCCGTATTATAGTTATAGCCAATGTTTCTTGTGAAAGAGAATGGCAGAATGAAGACGATACATAAAACATATATCTATTAATGAAATGAAGACTAACAAAAGACTATTCGCTTGCGCTTTGGCTGTGACATCGGCCTTAGCCACGTTCGCGCAGCCGCAGGTGCTGGACGTGAACACGAAGAAGGCAGGAGCTACCGTGCAGAGCACGATGTATGGCCTGTTCTTCGAAGACATCAACTACGCCGCCGACGGTGGACTGTATGGTGAGTTGGTAAAAAACCGCTCGTTTGAGTTTCCGCAGTCGCTCATGGGATGGCAGGCTTTCGGAAATGTTGAGGTGAAGAACGACGGACCCTTTGAACGCTGTCCCCACTATGTTCGCCTGAGCTATGCCGGTCACAGTGACCGTCGCACGGGTTTGGTGAACGAGGGTTACTTCGGCATCGGTGTGCTGAAAGGTGAGGAATACCGCTTCACGGTGTGGGCTAAAGCTGAAGGCAACGGCAAGGCCACGATACGCGTGCAACTGATTGACCCCGACACGATGGGTGAGCGTCAGGATTTTGCTACGGCCAAGGTGGACATCAACGGTACGGAGTGGAAGAAGTATGAGGTGGTACTCAAATCGCCCAAGACCGACAACAAGGCTCAACTGCGCATATTCCTCGACGGAAAGACTCCCGTCAACCTGGAGCACATAAGCCTTTTCCCCGTAAATACATTTAAGAACCGCATCAATGGTATGCGCCGCGACATAGCCCAGGCTCTGGCTGACGTGCATCCCGGAGTGCTGCGTTTCCCCGGTGGTTGCATCGTTGAGGGCGAGTCACTGCCCAACCGCTACCAGTGGAAGAACACAATCGGCCCTGTGGAGAACCGTCCGCTCAACCGCAACCGTTGGGAGTTCACCTTTGAGCATCGTTACTTCCCCGATTATTTCCAGAGCTACGGATTGGGCTTCTTCGAGTTCTTCCAACTGTCTGAAGACATAGGCGCAGAACCTCTGCCTGTGCTCAACGTGGGTATGGCTTGCCAGTATCAGAACTACAACAACGAGAAGGCTCACGTCGCACTCGACTCTCTGCAACCCTATATCCAGGACTGCCTCGACCTGATTGAGTTTGCCAACGGCGACACCACTACCACTTGGGGACGCAAGCGTGCTGAGATGGGTCACGCTGCACCGTTCAATCTGAAGTTCATTGCTGTGGGCAACGAGCAGTGGGGCGACTTCTACTTCAAACGTCTTGAGCCGTTTGTAAAGGCTATCCGTGCGAAGTATCCCAAGATAAAGATTATCGGAACGAGCGGTCCCGACTCTGAAGGCAAGATGTTTGAAGAGGGATGGAAGGCCATGAAGGCACAGAAGGCTGACCTCGTGGACGAGCACTTCTACCGCAACGAGCAGTGGTTCCTCAGTCACGGTCTGCGCTACGAGAGCTACGATCGCAAGGGGCCCAAGGTGTTTGCCGGTGAATATGCTTGCCACGGCAAGGGAAAGAAGTGGAACCACTTTGAGACTTCGCTCTATGAGGCAGCCTTTATGACCGACCTGGAGCGCAACGCCGACGTGGTGAACATGGCTACATACGCTCCTCTGCTTGCTCACGTGGAGGGATGGCAGTGGCGTCCCGACATGATTTGGTATGACAACGTGCGTATGTTCAAGACCGTGAGCTACTATGTGCAGCAGCTCTACGCCCAGAACAAGGGAACCAACGTGCTGTCGCTCACGATGAACGGCAAACCCGTGGCAGGTCAGGACGGCCAGAACGGACTGTTCGCAAGTGCTGTGGTGGACAAGACCAAGGGCGAAGTGATTGTCAAGGTGGTGAACACCAGCAAGTCGGAGCAGGAGATAAACCTCAACCTGCAGGGCATGAAGGGTGCACGCACTGCGCAGACCATCACTCTGACAAGCAAGGAAATGGATGCGGAGAACACTCTGGACAACCCCAATAAGATTGTTCCCGTAGACGGAACGCTCAATTGCGAGGCCGGAAAGTCCAACACCGTGCTCAAAGACAAGCTGCCCGCCATGACATTCCGTCTGTATAAGATAAAGAAGTAAGGCGTCTTTCGAACATTTTTTGAACGTCACTAAGGCGTTTCTCGAACGCTACTAAGACGTTTCTCGAATGTGACTAAGACGTTTCTCGAATGCCTACTAAGACGTTTCCCGAACGCTACTAAGGGGCCAGATAGTCCCGAATACATAAAACCGTGGTATGTCATAACCTCAAGCAGGTGCGGCACACCACGGTTTTTGTTTGTTCTTGCAAAGGGACACTGAATGGTTGCTCGTAGTAGGCGCCGCGTCCTATCTTTCAGGATATGGAGATGGCTGAATAGTTGCTGTTTGTAGTAGGCGCCGCGTCCTCTCTGCGCCCTAGCGCGTTGGCAAACTTAGGAGGGTCGGCGCCCTCGCCGACTCATCGCTCATCAGAGCGAAAGAACCCCCTTTTGTACGAATGGTACGGCGCTATAGGTACTTGTATCTTAGTTGTTTGGATGAAAAATCTTTAAGAAAACGCCCAAAAGTTGAAAATCTTGGGAGTTTTGAATTGAAAATCTTGGGAATTTTATATTGAAAATCTTGGGAATTTTGTTTGGAATACCCATGTTTTTGTAACTTTGCACAGACAAATGCACGTTTGACAAATAGATTTGTATGTATTATAACCGACTTGTAGAGAAAGAAATAGACCGGAAATTACGCACGTCTGGAGCTGTGTTGGTCGCAGGACCGAAGTTCTGCGGCAAGACAACTACGTGTATGCTCTATCAGAAAAGCTTCGTCAAGCTGAATACACAGCAAACCATCAACATGGCGCGCATGAATCCAAAGGGTGTACTTGGCGGCGAGAAGCCACGCTTGATTGACGAATGGCAGAAAGCCCCTGATATTTGGAATCAGGTGAAGGACGACTTGGACTTCGATTATCAGTTTGGTAAGTATATCCTTACGGGCAGTTCTACTCCTGCCGACAAAACAGAAGTGCATCATAGTGGTGCAGGAAGAATCACTCCGGTAAGGATGCGGCCTATGAGCTTGTGGGAGTCAAAGGAGTCGAAGGGAACAGTGTCTCTTGCGGAACTGTTTGACGGAACCGGCAAAGCGCCATGGGACACAAACACAGAGATCTCGCTGGAAGACATCGCTTTCTTGATGTGCCGTGGAGGTTGGCCTATATCTGTAATAGCTTCCAAGGAAATTGCAGTGGAAATAACGAAGAACTACTACAATAGCCTTTTCGTGTTTGAAGACTGTGAGAACGAACGTTTCAGAAACAAAAGACCTGAAGTGCTGAAGATGATACTGAGAAGTTATGCTCGGCACATATCAACCGAAGCGTCGGCGTCCACCATTATTGCCGATGTGCGACAGAGCAATGAACGCACTATGGACGCCAAGACTTTCGATGATTATATGGAGGCGCTGAAAGACCTATATATATTGGAAGACTTGCCTGCGTGGAATCCCAACATTCGGTCGAAAACGTCAATCCGCAGTACACCGACGCGCCACTTCATCGATACTTCCATAGCCTGCCGTGCGTTGGGCGTCGGACCAGGCGACCTGCTGAACGACTTGGAAAGTTTCGGTTTGTTCTTCGAGGACTTTGCCGTGAGAGACCTATCGGTGTATGCCGGCTATCTTGGCGGTACGGTGTCGCATTATCGTGACAATGCCGGTTTGGAGTGCGATGCGGTATTGCATTTTGAAGATGGCAGATGGGGAGCAATCGAAATCAAGTTGGGCGGTGACAAACTGATAAACGAAGGCGCAAATTCCCTAAAGACACTAAAACGCAAGATAGAAGAAAAGAGCGAAGAGAAAGCTCCTTCGTTTCTCATGGTGCTCACGGCAGTTGGCGGTGCCTACCAGCGTGAAGACGGTGTTTATGTAGTGCCGCTGAATTTGCTTAAGCCGTAATTCGCAGAACCGTTCTGTGTCAATACGGCTTATAGAATGGACACTCTCCAAAATCCGCCTTGCTGGATACAATCGGATTTCGAAATAGTTTTTGGGGTTAAAGACAAACTAATCAACGCTTTTTTCGTAACTTTGCGACCTAAAAACATTATATACATTTAATATTATGGCTGGAACAAAGAAAATAAAGACTGCGCTGATTTCGGTATTCCACAAGGACGGTTTGGACGAACTGCTCGCCAAACTCAATGCCGAAGGCGTGAAATTCCTCTCTACAGGTGGTACACAGACATTCATCGAATCACTGGGTTACGAATGTCAGAAGGTTGAAGACGTTACTACATATCCCTCAATACTCGGAGGACGAGTGAAGACTCTGCATCCCAAAATCTTCGGAGGTATACTCGGACGCCGCGACAACGAAGGCGACAAGGAGCAGATGGCTCAGTATGAGATACCTGAGATTGACCTCGTTATCGTAGACCTCTATCCCTTTGAGGCCACTGTGGCAAGCGGTGCTTCAGAAGCTGACATCATAGAGAAGATTGATATAGGTGGCATCTCGCTCATACGCGCCGGAGCAAAGAACTTCAACGACGTGGTGATTGTGCCGAGCAAAGCCGAATACAGCGTACTGCTCGACATCCTGAACAAGAAGGGCGCAGAGACCGACCTGGCCGACCGCCGTATGTTCGCCACCAAGGCGTTTGGCGTGAGCAGCCACTACGACACCGCTATACACGCATGGTTCGCTAAATAAAAAAGGTAGAACAACCAAAAAGGGAAAGGGAAACACAAATGGGCTTTTTTTCGTTCATGCAGGAGATTGCGATGGATCTTGGCACAGCCAATACCATCATCATTAGCGACGACAAGATTGTCGTTGACGAACCTTCGGTGGTGGCTCTCGACCGCCGCACCGACAAGATGATAGCCGTTGGCGAGAAAGCCAAGATGATGTATGAGAAGACCAACGACAACATACGCACCATACGTCCGTTGCGCGATGGCGTGATAGCCGACTTCTCTGCCTGTGAGCAGATGATGCGCGGACTGATAAAGATGGCGCACACTGGCCGTAGATTCTTCTCTCCGTCGCTGCGCATGGTGATTGGCGTGCCGTCTGGCTCTACTGAAGTGGAGCTTCGTGCCGTCAGAGACTCCGCCGAGCATGCCGACGGTCGCGACGTTTATCTGTTATTCGAGCCGATGGCGGCCGCAATAGGTATTGGCATCGACGTGGAAGCTCCCGAGGGCAATATGATTGTGGACATCGGCGGCGGTTCAACAGAGATTGCTGTAATCTCCTTGGGCGGAATCGTGTGCAACAACTCCATCCGTGTGGCTGGTGACGACCTCACCGCCGACATCCAGGAGTACATGAGCCGTCAGCACAACGTGAAGATTAGTGAGCGCATGGCCGAACGTATCAAGATACACGTGGGTTCTGCACTGACCGACCTTGGCGACGAGGCACCCGAAGACTACACCGTTTGCGGTCCTAACCGCATCACGGCTCTGCCCATGGACGTGCCTGTATGCTACCAGGAGATAGCCCATTGCCTCGACAAGACTGTGGTGAAGATTGAAAACGCTGTGCTCTCCGCTTTGGAAAGCACTCCGCCTGAACTGTATGCCGACATCGTGAGAAACGGTATCTATCTGAGCGGTGGTGGTGCACTGCTGCGTGGTCTCGACAAACGTCTGTCTGACAAGATAAACATTCCGTTCCACGTGGCCGAAGACCCGTTGCACAGTGTGGCAAAAGGTGCAGGCATAGCCCTGAAGAACGTGGACAAATTCTCTTTCTTGATGAGATAAATACCGAATAGAGTCGGTGTTTCCAAGTTGCTAAGGCATGGCAGGTTGCCGCAGTCCGTTGCGCTAAGTGCGCGTGCGGAGCGGGAATGTGCCATGCTTTAGTGACGGTTAAAAAATAAATTGGTACGATTTCGGCTTATATTTTTGAGATGTTT